>NZ_JBXSQI010000006.1:0-110453 GCF_057063565.1 Gilliamella sp. X-57
TAACGGGATTAAAGGAGAAAGTCGATTTTTGATTAAGAAAGGAATCAGGCGATAAGGTTTTGTCAGTACTAGTAAAGGAGATAACATAACGCCAAGGCTGGTTTAACGACTCATCACCGTCGACATGCAAAACCGACATCGGCGCGCCCAGCCCGTCAACGGTTAAGGTATAGCGATTATGGCTAACCCCACTCAATCCCGCCATTAAATCGCCAAACCCGTCACCGAGCTGACCCAAAAGACGATTAAGTTCGTTTGACATGTTTTCCTCCCCCCTTATATCCAGTTTATAAAAATTAATCGGTGTTATTTTTAGTTATTTTTTTATTTAACACTGATATTTTATATCATTAAGTTTAAACAACAGACAATTGAACTAAAAATTGTACACTGTTTTAGTGTGAAATTTAATCTTTTAAAAAAAAATGTTAAATAAATATTATTTAATGTGAATAATTTCAGTTAGTTAAAACGGTAAGTGATAGCGGCTTAACGCCTTTGTTGAACAAGGGATTTAAGCAATCTTATTCTTTATCAAAAATAATTTATTAAATGATTGCATTTAAAAACACCTTTATTGAACAAGCAATGTAAACAACTTTATTCTTTCTCAATAAAATTTATTAAATCATTAAATTTAAAATAATTTCACGCTGAAACGGTATAGAATCCTGAATATTTTTAACAAAAATTACGCCTTTTTTAATAAAGAAATACCCCGATTTATTGCTAACTATGTTATAACTGTAAGAAATTTAAAAATTAATTGGTAGAATAACGGAAACGCGATAATCATGAAATGTAAATAACTCAATGTTTTCCTATATATTATTTATATCTTATCCTTTTATCACTGAATGCAAATAACAAACAGTTTAGTTAAAAAGCTATACATGATTTTAGTGTGAAATTTAATCTTTTTTAAAAAATGGTTAAATAAATATTGGTTAATATGAATTAGTTCTGTTAGTTATACCAGTATGTGGTAGCTGCTTAACGTCTTTGTTGAACAAGCAATTTAAGCAACCTGATACTTTATCAATAAAATTCATTAACTCATTAAATTTAAAATAATTTCACGCTGAAACGGTATAGAATCCTGAATATTTTTAACAAAAATTGTATTTTTTTAATAAAGAAATACCCTGTTTTATTGCTAACCATGTTATAACTATAAGAAATTTAAAGATTAATTGGTAGAATAAAAAAAGTGCAATATTTCCTATTTTATTTTTAATATTAATTTAATAAAAACAATGCATTATAAAATAATTGTTGTTTTAAGAATAATCAAAAAAGTTGGTAGAAATTTAAACTAAAATATTTTAATTATAAAACAAAATGTTATAATTGGTCTGTTCCCTATACACATAGGGATAAACCAATAATACAGAATGTGCAGCGGTGATTGCAGCCCTGTTCCCTATACACATAGGGATAAACCGCTACGGCGGTGTTGATGAAGAAACAGATGCGCCTGTTCCCTATACACATAGGGATAAACCGATTTCATTAACCTTAATAGCATCAACCACACCCTGTTCCCTATACACATAGGGATAAACCGTCATCAATTTCGACGCCTTTATCTGTTATCTGCTGTTCCCTATACACATAGGGATAAACCGTTTATCATTAGAGCAATTTGAAGGGCAATCAGCTGTTCCCTATGCACATAGGGATAAACCGCCCGATTTTGGGCTTTTTTAAAAAACACCCCACTGTCCCCTATAAAAATAGTTTTTTGCCTGTCATTACTGAATATGCTCAAAAGAATATATAGGTTGCATGTTTTTTCATTAGGTTAAGTATGCAGTCTTGACTATAACATGGGTATTTCTTAAAACTTTTGACAAAAATCAGTCACTTTTATTGATACAATTTGCATACTTTCTGATTTATTTATATTTAAATACTTTTGATCGTGGCAAATACTCTATTTTTTAGTGGTTTATTTTATAGAAATGGCTCCAACCAACTAGCTTCTCATTTTTGGTATTTATAAAATAAAAAAACAGCCTATTTTTAGACTGTTTTTTTTAAAATTTTCAAACCAGTTTTAGGAACGGTTAGCTATTCCCATTCTATAGTAGCTGGCGGTTTTCCGCTTATATCATATACGACACGAGAAATACCATTAACTTCGTTGATGATTCGATTGGATACTCGCCCTAAAAAGTCATAAGGTAAATGAGCCCAATGTGCGGTCATAAAATCGATGGTTTCAACAGCACGCAGTGAAACAACCCAGTCGTATTTGCGACCGTCACCCATTACGCCAACCGAACGTACTGGTAAAAATACGGTAAAGGCTTGGCTGACTTTGTGGTATAGATCAGCTTTATAAAGTTCTTCAATAAAAATAGCATCAGCTTGACGTAACAGGTCGCAATACTCTTTTTTAACCTCACCAAGTACTCGCACGCCTAAGCCTGGTCCTGGAAATGGGTGGCGGTAAAGCATGTCATAAGGTAAACCAAGTTCTAAACCCACTTTGCGGACTTCGTCTTTAAATAGTTCTCGCAAAGGTTCGACCAAGCCCATTTTCATATCTTCCGGTAAGCCACCAACATTATGATGTGATTTGATTACATGGGCTTTACCAGTATCAGCAGCGGCCGATTCAATAACATCAGGATAGATAGTGCCTTGAGCCAGCCATTTTACATCTTTTAATTTTGCTGCTTCTTCATCAAATACAGCAACAAATTCACGTCCAATAATTTTGCGTTTAGCTTCAGGATCAGCTTCACCTTTTAGTGCAGCTAAAAAGCGATCTTCGGCATTTACGGCAATAATGTTTAAGCCAAATTTATTACCAAACATGTCCATAACCTGTTGCGCTTCGTTCAAGCGTAATAAGCCATGATCAACAAATACACAAGTTAATTGATCGCCAATCGCTTGGTGCAATAACAATGCTGTAACAGAAGAATCCACTCCACCCGATAAACCGAGTAAGACTTTGTCATTGCCAACCTGTTCTTTAATTCGAGCAATAGCATCGGTAATAATTGAAGATGGCGTCCAAAGTTTTTCGCAGTGACAGATATCAATCACAAAACGTTGCAATAACTCGAAACCTTTAACTGTATGAGTCACTTCTGGATGGAATTGAACACCATAAAATTGTTTTTCGTCATTAGCCATAATAGCAAATGGGCAAGTTTCAGTATGGCCAATCAGAGTAAAACAGTCAGGCAAGGCTGTTACTTTGTCACCGTGACTCATCCAAACATCAAGTTGATGAATACCTTGTTGGCTTGTACTATCCAATATACCATCAGTTAATTTTGACGATCCCACAAGATCCACTTTAGCATAACCAAATTCACGTTGGTTAGAGCCGGTCACTTGACCACCCTTACCAACTTGAATGGCCATAGTTTGCATGCCATAACAGATCCCAAGCACGGGTACGCCAGCATTAAAGACATATTCTGGAGCTCGTGGGCTATTAGCTTCTGTGGTACTTTCTGGACCACCTGATAAAATAATACCTTTAGGATTAAATTGTTTAATTTTTTCTTCTGATACATCCCACGGCCAAAGTTCACAATACACACCAATTTCACGAATTCTGCGAGCAATTAATTGGGTAACTTGCGAACCAAAATCAAGAATTAAAATACGCTGCTGGTGGATGTCTTTTTTCATCAATTTTATTCCTAAACTATGAACTAATACAAAATTAGGCTGATATTGTACCATTTACCAATTAAATTGAGAGCATTAATTAAAAACAATTATAAATATTTTATATTATTAATAATTTTGAAATCATCTTATTACAAAGTCCAATATCTAGTCATCAAATTAACCTTGTAATAAGTCAACAAATCAAAAACTTGAATTTTCTTTACTTAATTAATAAGTAAACTTATAATAAGCAAACTTATAACAAGCTAACTTATTAAAAGGAGACACTATGAATACCATTTCAATTTCTTTCATATTACCAACCAAAGCTAAACCAACTCAAATTTGGCAATACTATACTGATCTTAATTTAAGAAAATTGTGGGAAACTGATCTTGAATACTTTCGTATATTTGGTGACTTAAAAACAGGGTCTAAAGGTATTTTCAAATTACAAAATATACCGGAAATGGAAGTGACTTTATCAAAGATTATTGATGAGCAAGAATTTACAGAACAATTTGATATGCCTGAAATAGGTTTATTGTTTTTCTCACATCAAATTATTGAAATATCGCATAATCAATATGCATTAAAATCAGAAATTTCTCTAAAACCGGATCCAAAAATGGATACTAAAGCATCCTATGATTTTATAAAACAGATTTCAGATGATATTATAGATAAAACTTACAAATTAAATGGCTTAGTTGAAGGGTAAATTATGACAAAGGACAATAAGTTTTTGACTCAATTCCAAACTGATTCTGAATCTATTGGTTTTATTTTTATGAAAACTTATTCGTCCTGGCATACGAATATCAAAAATTGCTTGAAAAAACAGTCTATCACTCATCCTCAATTTATAGTGCTTGCAACGCTTGCTTATCTATCACAGCAACCAGACGAAATAACACAAGTTATTTTATCAAATAAAACAAATATCGATGTGATGACAATTTCCCAAATATTAGAGAATTTAGAAAAAAAAGATTATATAAAACGCTCTTGCTCAATTAAAGATAGTCGAGCAAAATCCATTCAATTAACACAAAAAGGATTGAATAAAGCAAATGAAACTGTACCTTTGGTTGAACAAATAGATAAAGATTTTTTTTCAACATTACAAGGTGATAAAGAACACTTTATGGAAATGTTATTAACACTATTAAAAACCAACATGAAGGGATAACATCATTTATAAATTTTTATTATTTATTGTTTTTATCAACTTTGAATGCTTGGACTTGACTTAAAATAAGTTTTTGAAGACCTTGTCTCAAATTTCTAGAACAAAATACTTTAAAACTGAATCGTTATAACTCAACCTTTTAAAGCTCATTACTTGACTAAATTTAATTAAAAAAGGCGATATTACATCACCTTTTATCTATAGTTAGAACGTTTTGCTAAACTTATTTTGCAGCGTTTTGTTCCTGTGCTGATTGAATTGCGGTTAATGCAATGGTGTAGACAATATCGTCAACTAATGCACCACGAGACAAATCATTAACAGGTTTACGCATACCTTGTAGCATAGGACCAATCGAAACAAGATCCGCTGAACGTTGTACAGCTTTATATGTAGTATTACCTGTATTAAGATCAGGGAAGATAAATACTGTTGCTTTACCTGCTACTTGTGAATTTGGCGCTTTCGATTTTGCTACATCTGGCATTACCGCGGCATCATATTGCAATGGACCATCGATCATAAGATCTGGACGTTTTTCTTGAGCAATGCGAGTTGCTTCTTTCACTTTTTCAACATCAGCACCTTGACCCGAGCTACCTGTTGAGTAAGAGATCATCGCAACGCGTGGTTCAATACCAAAGGCGATTGCTGTATCAGCTGATTGAATCGCAATTTCGGCTAACTCTTGTGCATTTGGATCTGGATTAATTGCGCAGTCACCATAAATATACACTTGATCAGGCATTAACATAAAGAATACTGATGAAACCAGTGAACTACCCGGGGCAGTTTTAATTAATTGTAATGGTGGACGGATAGTATTAGCAGTTGTATGCACAGCACCTGACACTAAACCATCAACTTCATTTGCTTCAAGCATCATTGTACCAAGTACTACATTATCAGCTAGTTGCTCACGAGCAATTACTTCTGTCATACCTTTATTTTTACGTAATTCAACTAAACGAGGTACATATTTTTCACGAATTAATTCAGGATCAACAATTTCAACACCTTGACCTAAACTCACACCTTGAGAAGCGGCAACTTTACGCACTTCGTCCGGATTACCAATTAATACGCATTTAGCGATATTTCGCTCAGCACAAATTGCGGCTGCTTTAACTGTTCTTGGTTCATCACCTTCTGGTAATACCACTACTTTTTTCGCATTACGCGCAAGTTCAGTTAATTGGTAACGGAATGCAGGAGGAGACAGACGACGTGCAGAATTTACCACCTCATTTAATGATTTAACCCATTTAGCATCGATATGGTCAGCCACATAATTTTGGGTGTTTTCCATACGATCTTTATCATCAACAGGGATTTCTAAATTGAATTGTTGTAAATTAATTGACGTTTGGAAAGTGTTAGTTTTAACTGTAAATACAGGTAACCCTGTATCAAAAGCAGGTTGGCATAATTTTGCGATTTTTTCGTCGATTTCGTAACCACCAGTCAAAAGCACACCACCAATAGCCACACCATTCATAGCAGCTAGACTAATCGTCACTAATACATCAGCACGATCGGCAGAAGTCACTAACAGTGCATTTGGTTGTAGATGACTGATAATGTTAGGCACACTACGTGAGCAGAAAGATATATGTTTAATACGGCGGTTTTTGATATCACCTTCATTAATAATTTTTGCGTCAAAATGTTTAGCGATATCAATAGAACGACAAGCACTTAAATCCATATTCCAAGGAATACATCCAAGTACTGGCAATGGGCTATGTGCATTTAAATCATCGATAGTGATTTTTTTATCATCAAATTTAGGAGTGTGATAAATTTCAGCAACATCAGGACGAGCAAGGCTTTGTTCTTCAACTGGCGCATTAACTTTATTAACAATCACACCAACGATTTTTTCGTTTTTAATGCCACCAAAGTTAGATCGAGCAATTTCAATGCGATCTCTAAGTTGCTCTGGCGTATCTTTGCCCATATTGACCACAAAAATAATTTCGGCACCAAGCGTTTTAGCGATATTATTATTGAGTTCATTAGCAAAAGGATAATCAGACGTGGGTACAATACCTTCAACCAAAACAACATCAGCACCTTTCGTGTTTTCAGCATAAAGGGCTACGATTTCTTCCATTAACACATCTTGTTGATTTAAACCTAATAGGTTTTCAACATGGCTCATTTTAAGCGGTTTTAGTGTTGGGATTGAAGTGTTATGACTAACTAACGTTGTGGTATTGTCTGGCGCATCACCACCCGCTCTAGGTTGTGCTACTGGTTTGAACACGTTTAAGTTAATACCTTGACGCTCCATAGCTCGAATAACACCAAGACTCACACCCGTTAATCCAACATTGGTACCAGTAGGAATGAGCATAATAGTACGAGACATAATTGTTACCTCTTAATTCTTTTTATATAAAAAACAAACCGCCATTTAGGCGGTTTTAAATATTTATTACGCAGTTAGGCGCGCAGCATCTTGAGCAATAACAAGCTCTTCATTAGTTGGGATTACCATTGCAATAGCTGAACCATCTTTGGTGATTGTGCCACCTTTACCAAAACGTGCAGCTAAGTTACGCTCTTGATCAAGTTCAAAACCAAGAATAGTTAATTTTTGTAATGCCATACGACGCACTTCTTCAGCGTTTTCACCGATACCACCAGTAAAGATGATAGCATCTAAACGACCGTCTAAAAGCATTGCATAACCACCAATATATTTAACTAAACGGTGAACAAACACATCTAAAGCGTTTTTAGCGTTTTCATCTGTTTCGTAATTATCGGTAACATAACGACAGTCGCTACTTACACCAGTCAAACCTAATAAACCTGATTTTTTGTTTAAAAGATTATTAATATCAGCAACCGACATTTTTAAATTGTCGTGTAAGAAGAACATAATAGCTGGATCGATGTCACCACTTCGAGTCCCCATGACTAAACCTTCAAGTGGCGTTAAGCCCATTGAAGTTTCGACACATTTACCGTTTTTAACAGCAGTGATTGATGCACCATTGCCTAAGTGACAAGTGATCACATTTGTTTCTTCAACTGGTTTATTTAATAATTTGGCTGCTTGTTGGCTTACATAATAGTGACTTGTACCATGTGCGCCATAACGACGGATACCGTGTTCTGTGTATAATTCGTTCGGAATCGCGTATAAATAAGCTTCTTTTGGCATTGTAGTATGGAAAGCTGTATCAAAAACAGCCACATTTTTATTTTTTAAATGTGGAAACGCAGCAAATGCTTCACGAATACCAATTAAATGCGCAGGGTTATGTAATGGAGCAAAAGCAGCGGCATCTTCAATACCTTTTAAGACTGAATCATCAATCACAACTGACTTTGTATATTTTTCACCACCATGAACAATTCGATGACCAATAGACTTAATGCTGTCTAATAATTCTGGTTTTTGTGGGAAAATACTATTAACAATAAATTTAATGGCTTCACTATGTGCAGCGCCTGCACCTAAAGATGCTTCACCTTTAACGCCATCAAGTTTCCACTTAATACGTGCATCAGGCAGGTTAAAACATTCGGCTAATCCAGAAAGAAATTCATCACCGTTTTCAGGGTTTATAATAGCAAATTTTAATGATGAACTTCCGCAATTAAGAACAAGAGCGTTATTACTTGATGACATAGTAATTCCTATAGATTGAATAAAAAGATATATACCAATCAAAATTGGTAACTAAGCACATGATTTAAAATCAATGTGACTACGCTAAGGTGACTTCTGATATCTTACTTTTTGAGATAGAATAGAGAGAGTCCCCAATTTGAATGGTACTATTTTAAGATAATAAGAAGTGAATGTCGAGGAGTCACAAAAATATGAATCTAATAAACACATTTAAAGCTGGGCAAAGATATATGAAGCTTTGCCCAACTGACAAACAACTAGCGCATTCATTTCCTGAATTAAAAATCATTAACCTCATAAAAACCGCAACTCAATACGTACCCCCTATCGTTATTGGTTTGCTGGTTTGGCAATATTACATGCCAGCACAAATTGCGGTCACGGCAATAACAATACTATTTACCTTAAGCCTGCCACTACAGGGGATTTTTTGGTTAGGAAAACGTGCGTTATCGCCCCTACCCCTTAACTTAATTGACTGTTATAACCAGTTAAAAACAAAATTAATAGCTAAAAAAATCATCACTGAAAATAGTATACAAAATAACAAATTGACATTTGAAGCATTTATGAAACTTATCAATCTAGCCAAATTGCATTTAGGCGATTATTTTGGCCAAGATGATGATACTCCACCTTATAACGAAGACTAACTGCAATGGCAAATTTACTCACTACACTACAAAAACAAATTGACCAATTAGAACAACAAGTTCATTTGGCTAACGAACAGAAATTTAAAGAGCCTTATTTTGACGAACAACTTTTTCATACCAATAAAATTGTCACAGATAAAACGTTTTACCTTGAAAAAATCAAACAAACGTATCAAGCATTAGTCGCAAATATCGAATCAGAAAAAATCGAGCAAATTACTTTTTTATCAGAAACATTAGTCAACCAAATGGCTGCCCTAACGCGCGAACTTGCCACCCATAACTTGCGCCAAAAAGAACCCAAAGCCATTATTGAAGAAACCCTAGCCCAAAAACACATGCGCCATTTAGATTATTTGCGCCGATTACAAGAAATGAAATACGAGCTAGAACTATCGCAAGACGTCATCAACCAAAGCAAAATAGCCGCACTTGATAACCGAATTTACCGTTGTGAACAGGCGATTAAGAAGATTGAATTAGAAATTGAAAATGATATTGATGGATAAATTTATATTAAACTTGATGATAAAATACAGCTAAGCACCACCTATAAGCGTATATTAGTATATAGACAAATCAGATCGACAAAAACCTGTTACAAAATCCATTAACTCTAAAATCACCTCTTCATTATTCGTATATCTTAATTTTTGCAAACATGCATACATGCAATCTTTTGATATACCTTTATTTTTGAAATAGACCAGTGTTTTTCTAATGTCTAATAGGTTGTGATTTTCAGATATTTGTTGTGCGATACAATCCATAAATATTTGTTGATAAAGCATGTTATCATTCAGGTTTTTATCCACTAATGATTACCTTTACCGAACTGTTTAAAAAAATGTTGTTAATATATGTTATTAACAACGTTTTATCAATTTCACTAAATTCAATAATCATTTTTTTAGCCCGTACTTGTTCGGTGTTATGCTTATTTATCTCTATGGTAAGTATGTTTGCTTTCAAAACAATACGTTTAATTGCTTTAGCCACTTCCATCCCAGTTAGATGAGTTTGAATACCGATTGATTCATCTACATCATCCTCATCATATCGAGATAAGATTAAGTAATGGTTGGGAGATATTGGATCGTCACTGATGCCAATAATAAACACCTCATTTTCGGTATAACAGTTAATAGTATTTGCTAAAAATTTTATTTCACTATTCGTTATATTTTCTTTCATGTCGTGTTTCTTGATAACATTTACATCAGTGCTTGTAATTATCTACTCTTAACATTATCCAAAATAGAATGATTTAAACAACCTTAGCCTAGTTATTTACTATAATTTTATCTAATACCTTTTTGGTAATGATAGTGTTCAAGCATTTGCTCATTATTTTGTATACACCAATCATAACCACCAATATCTATTGGCATTTTAGTTAAAACGCCAGTTAACTTATTAAGCTTTACCCAGTTATCTGCATTTTCAAGAGACGAAAATACCGCAGACACCATTGAAATGTCATCTCGCTTAAAAACCCACACCCAACGATATTCTTTCATACTATTTCACCTAATAACTCATCTATTCATTTTCCAACTTAGTAAAGATAACCTTCCAAATAGTCACACATAATTTTATATACAAATTTGTCTTTATGCTAATAAACCGTCTTGGGTTGAATCTTTTTCAATAATCTACTTATATATACTCTTTTATTTAAAAGCATCTTGATTGATACTCCCCATAAAGAAAATTTTTAATAAAATCGCTGCTAGTTTTCATTCACTGTAAATATTCGAACTAAATACCGTCTTATTCCTAATGCAATCTCGTATAAATAGATTGCATTGCTTTATTCTACAACATGTAAACGGTATGTTTTTTATATTCAAAGTAACAATTGATTTTATTTAAAAGCAAGTTAATTGTTTAAGCTAAAAACGATCATTCTCACTCATCACTTCTACTTATATTATAACCAATAGCAACTTTACTTAACTATTGATATTCAAAAATAGACATTATTCTTATACCCAAAATGAATATTGTTATAATGATTAATTAGTACCATCTTTTTTCGTTCTATTTATAATAAGTGTTATTAGCAAAACAACGCCATGCTATTTCCTATAGCAATTAACAAGGATTCTAATATGAGTAAAATATTTGATGATAATTCACAAACCATTGGTCATACTCCGCTGGTTCGTTTAAAACACTTTGGTCATGGCAATATATTAGCTAAAGTTGAATCGCGCAACCCCAGCTTTAGTGTTAAATGTCGCATTGCATCTAACATGATTTGGGATGCCGAAAAACGTGGTTTATTAACTTCTGATGTTGAATTAATCGAACCAACAAGCGGTAATACAGGTATTGCGCTAGCGGCAGTTGCTGCTGCTCGTGGCTATAAATTAACTTTAACCATGCCTGAAAGCATGAGCATTGAACGTCGAAAACTGCTAAAAGCCTTAGGTGCGAATTTAATTTTAACTGAAGCAGCTAAAGGGATGAAAGGCGCAATCGAAAAAGCCGAAGAAATCGTGGCAAGTGATCCTAAAAAGAACCTCATGCTACAACAATTTAGTAATCCTGCTAACCCAGAAATCCACGAAAAAACAACAGGACCGGAAATATGGCAAGATACCAATGGTCAAATCGATATTTTTATTGCTGGTGTCGGAACGGGCGGCACATTCACTGGCGTAACGCGTTACATCAAAAAAACACAAGGCAAAAATATTACTGCGGTTGCCGTTGAACCCACCAATTCACCCGTCATTAGCCAAGCACTAGCAGGCGAAACTATTAAGCCTGGACCGCATAAAATTCAGGGCATTGGAGCTGGTTTTATTCCTACAAATCTTGATTTAAGTTTAATTGATATAGTTGAAAAAGTATCAAACGAAGACGCTATCGAAACAGCTCGCGAATTGATGGAAAAAGAAGGTATATTAGCTGGGATATCATCGGGTGCTGCCGTTTTTGCTGCGGATCGCTTAGCAAAATTACCTGAATATGCCAACAAAACCATTGTGGTGATTTTGCCATCTTCTGGCGAGCGTTATTTAAGTACCGATTTATTTAGTGGTATTTTTACTGAAAAAGAACTCGGTTAAGTAAAAATTAGTAATATAAAATTAGTAATAAAAAAACGTGATTTATCCAATAATCACGTTTTTTATTAACATTAAATCGCTCTCAACCTTTACCTAATTATCCTGAATAATGCCAAAATGGCGATACGCATGTGGTGTTGCGATTCTGCCACGCGGTGTTCGTTGAATATAACCTTGTTGAATTAAAAACGGTTCGAGCACATCTTCTATCGTTTCACGCTCTTCACCAATTGCAGCGGCAATATTATCTAATCCAACTGGACCGCCCATAAATTTTTCGATAATAGCTAGCAACAATTTGCGGTCCATATAATCAAAACCCTCATTATCAACATCAAGCATATCTAGCGCTTGAGTTGCGATTTTTTTGTCGATAATCCCTTTTGATTTTACATCAGCATAATCGCGTACACGGCGCAAAAGACGATTGGCAATTCGCGGTGTACCACGAGAACGTTTAGCAATTAAATGTGCACCTTCATCTGACAAATCCATACCTAAAAATTTAGCGCTACGGCTAACAATATATTCTAAATCCTCAACTCGATAAAACTCAAGGCGCTGCACAATACCAAAGCGATCTCGCAGTGGCGAAGTTAACGAACCGGCGCGAGTTGTTGCACCAATTAATGTAAAAGGAGGAAGATCGATTTTGATTGAACGCGCTGCAGGTCCTTCGCCAATCATAATATCTAATTGGTAGTCTTCCATTGCGGGGTATAAAATTTCTTCAACTACAGGGGAAAGTCGGTGGATTTCGTCAATAAACAGCACATCGTTAGGCTCTAAATTGGTCAGCATGGCAGCTAAATCGCCGGCCTTTTCTAATACAGGGCCTGATGTAGTGCGTAAATTAACATTCATTTCGTTGGCCACAATATTGGCTAACGTTGTTTTACCAAGTCCTGGAGGGCCAAATATAAGCACATGGTCGAGCGCATCATGACGCTGTTTAGCGGCTTGAATAAAGATTTTCATCTGCTCGCGAACTTGCGGTTGACCTATGTATTCGTCCAAATATTTAGGACGAATTGCACGATCTAATGATTCTTCTTCTTTTTGCACTTGTGGGGCAATTAAACGATCCGCTTCAATCATAATCAATCCCTATTTATAATGCTGATTTTAAGGCTTCACGAATCAGCGTTTCGCAATCCATGTCAGGAATAATCACTTTATTAATAATACGGCTAGCTTCTTGTGGTTTGTAACCTAATGCAATTAAAGCCGAAACCGCCTCACTTTCAATTTGATTAGCCGTTTTTTGAATGCTACCTATTTCAACAGTCGAGCTAGGACTTGACGATTGTTCACCAAAATGTTTAATGCGATCTTTCATTTCAACAATTAACCGCTGTGCAGTTTTATTGCCCACGCCCGGCAGTTTAACTAAGGTTTTAATTTCACCTTGTTCAACAGCACTAATAAATTGCGACGCTGACATGCCTGATAAAATGGCTAATGCCAATTTAGGCCCCACGCCATTAACTTTAATGAGTTCACGAAACAATTCACGCTCTTGTTCTTGATTAAAACCATACAACACTTGCGCATCCTCACGCACGGCAAAATGGGTTAACACAATGACTTCTTGCCCGTTTTCGGGCAATTCATAAAAACAGGTCATCGGCATAAACACGTCATAACCAACGCCAGCGACTTCAATCAGCACTTTAGGGGGTTGCTTTTCAATAATGGTGCCACGTAAACGACCAATCACAATATATCCTTAATAATAAAGCGTAACAAATAAGCAAATAATAAGGTGTAGTTTACCTGATAGCAAAAAAATAATAAAGAAAAACTGTATAAATAGACAGTTAAATCAAATATTAATTACAGCAAATATCATTTAACTAAATGATATATGGAACAAATTTATATATAATACTGGTAAAAATGGCCGATTTGTTTATAGCGTTGTAATTATTCAATAATCAAAAATGATGTTTTAAAGTCATAATTTATTCCATTAAGGAGCGTTAGATATATGATTAGTCAGATAAAAAAACTTTGTAAAGATAAAAATAATGAAGATGCCTATTATGGATTTATAAGAGCTTTGGATGAAGGAAAGGATTATTATTTTGCTAAAAAGGATTTTGATAATTTACCTATAGAAGAAATAGAAATAGGCCTACGAGTGGCATTTACTGCGAATGAAAAAGATTCAGGTCAACGATTTGCAACAAATATCAAAATTATCAAAGATCAAGCAACAGAAAACAGTGAACAGAGTTTGTCTGATAATAAATCTTTGGCAAATAAAATTGATGTCAAAGGCTATCAAACACTTTTAATAAATTCAGTCCAACAGATCAAATACATTGATGATCCACTAGCGTTTGAAGACTCAGTCTTCAATTTATTAAAAGTGATTGGTTTAAACAAAATATTTCAATTTGATCGTGATAATCAAGCGGGTAAGGCCGATGGTTTTTTTATTATCGAAAATTTAGCTGTAATGTATGACTGTACGCTACAAAAAAACTTTGAATCGTTTAAAGAAGAACAAATAGAAAACTACATCAATAAACTGAACCAAAAAGCACAATTAACCTTCAACATTAAAAAAAATGACGGCGGAATCACCCCTAAAACGATTCCATTAACGGGCAAAAATAAACAAGTTTGGATCATTACCAAAGGAGAAAGCAAGGAGATAAGCGATTTTGATAATGTAAAAGTCAAAGAAATTTCGATATATGATTTGTGTGAAATTTACAAAAAGCGGTTAAGCGATATTACTTATGATAATGAAAAATTAGTAAACGATTTTATTTTTATTGGAAAATAATTTTGGCGAAAAAAGCGGAAAGGAAATATGATTGCCTTTCCGCCTACTGTCAAAATAATCTACGCTTAAAACGGCATTTTAAAACCTGGTGGTAATTGCATTCCACCAGTAACTTGTGCCATTCTTTCTTTTTGTGCATCATCTAAACGACGAGCCGCATCGTTATAAGCCGCAGCAATAAGATCTTCTAACATCTCTTTATCATCTTCAGTCATAAGTGACGGATCGATTTCAACACGTTTGCAATTATGTGTACCATTAACCGTTACTTTAACTAAACCTGCACCCGATTCGCCTGTCACTTCTAATTTAGCGATCTCTTCTTGGGCTTGTTGCATTTTTGCTTGCATTTGTTGGGCTTGTTTCATTAAATTACCCAAACCACCTTTTCCACCTGAAAACATAATAATTCCTCGTTAAAAAAATATCGCCATGATTATACAGGACGAACACTTGATTCATCAATCTTGGCATCAAAATATCGACAAATTGTTGCCACTTTTGGATCTTCGGCAATAGTTATCTTTGCTTGCGCTAGTTTTTGTTGATATAACGCTTCACGCATTTCAATGGGCGTTTTATAGTCTTGATTATCATCAACAATAATCTTTACATTAAGCTCTTGCTTGCGATGTTCACAAAGTGCTTTTTGCACTTTAGCCACATTATTGGCCGAATTAATCAAATGTTTAACGGCTGAACGCAGATGTAACACAATAGTGTTATTGTCGATCTGTTCAAACCCAGAGTTGACCGCAATTTGCTTAATCAAAGGTGACA
The DNA here is from genome assembly GCF_057063565.1 of Gilliamella sp. X-57. NCBI lineage: Bacteria > Pseudomonadati > Pseudomonadota > Gammaproteobacteria > Orbales > Orbaceae > Gilliamella > Gilliamella sp. X-57. The sequence goes on from NZ_JBXSQI010000006.1 coordinate 15,794, forward strand.
AATCTAATTGCTCAATTTCGGCACACCACGCATCTTTTTGTGCCATTTCGTCAATCAATTTTTTTGCCATTTCGGGGGTTTTATCACCGTTAAGTGATTCACGAAAAGCTTTGGTATTCACCACTAGCTCTTCTTTCATGGCAATCAAACCACTGGCTTGCCATTGATAGTTTTCGGCGGTGATTTCTTCTTTGTCATCATCGCCACCACTATCGTGGCTATCAGCATTGGCATCACCTACGATCGCGACGTTCTGTTTAATTCTTGTGAGTGATTCACGCATGACCGAACTTTTTGGTTGAATCTTATCAACCGATTCAGACTTTTTTGAATTTTGTTCCCCTTTCATCAACTGCATACGCATTTCTAAAACACTTTTAGTTATCGACGAAACTTCATCGGGAATCGCTAGCTCATCCGTTGCAGTTTTGCCATCAGCTACTTGTTCCATTGTTGATGGCGCAACGGGTGCCAAATTATTTGTGTCTTGGGGCTGGCTTTTCACCTTGGATGTTAACGATGAACTAGCCACAACTTGTTGTGATATAGCTGATTTATGGGTATTAACCGGCTGGTTCACAGTTGAACTTGTAGCGCGAATGGGCTGGGATTGTTGAATATGAGGTTGATTTTCAACCTGATGATTAACTTCTACTTGCTTTGGAATATTTGTATGCTCAACGGCTTGAACTTGCGATTGCCGTTCGGGCTGTGCTTTGGTTTGGGATTGCACCTGTTGCGACCTATTGCCTTGGACAGACGCCGAACTAACCACAGCCGGCACCGCATCAACCGCCTTTGGCATAAAAGCCAAAGCGCGTAAAAAGCTCATTTCGACGCCAATTTTTTTATCGGGCGAAAAAGCAAGTTCTTTACGCCCCATTAACAAAATTTGATAAAACAACTGCACATCGTTAGGTGCCATATATTGCGCCAAAAAACGAATTCGCTCTTCGTTATCGGTATAATCCCCCAATGCGGTTGGCACCACTTGCAATAACGCAATTTGATGCAATAAAGTAATGGTTTCGGCTAACAAATTATCCCAATCAACACCTTGCACAGCGGCGGCTTGAATTTGTTGCATTAGGGCATTACCCTCACCATTATGCAATGCTTCAACAATAGCAAACGGAATCGACTTATCAAGCGTGCCAAGCATAACCGCCACCGATTCGGCATCGACCTTACCATTACCAAGGGCAATGGCTTGATCGGTCAAACTTAGCGCATCGCGCATACTGCCATTAGCAGCTTTAGCTAATAACGCAATGGCTTTAGCATCGCTGTTGATTTGTTCTAATTGCAAAATATGCTCAAGTTGCTGTCCAATTAATGCGGTATCAAGCACATTTAAATGCAAATGCAAACAGCGTGACAATATTGTTATAGGTAATTTTTGTGGATCAGTAGTCGCCAATAAAAACTTAACATGCTCAGGTGGCTCTTCTAGGGTTTTAAGAAGTGCATTAAAGCTACTACGCGATAGCATATGTACTTCGTCAATCAAATAAACCTTAAAGCGCCCCTTGCTTGGTAAATATTGAATGTTATCAAGGATTTCACGCGTATCTTCAACCTTGGTGCGCGAGGCCGCATCAATTTCGAGCAGATCAACAAATCGTCCTTGCTCAATATCGCGACAATTATCACAAACTCCACACGGCGTTGCGGTAATGCCCGTTTCGCAATTTAACCCTTTTGCTAACAAACGGGCAATCGAGGTTTTACCCACACCTCGCGTGCCCGAAAACAGATAAGCATGATGAACCCGCCCAAGCGAAAGCGCATTAGACAGAATTTTTAGGACGTGCTGCTGCCCTACAACTTCAGAAAATGATTTTGGTCGCCATTTGCGTGCTAAAACTTGATAACTCATCATCACCATAACTTATTGCCATTGAATTTGGCACTAATCATACCATAAACAGGCAAAATAGTCTTTATACGGTCAATAATCGATGCAATATTAAACAACACAAATCAACTTACAAGAGTCTTAGTTCGGTTATACAGCACAACTAGAATTTATTTCTGACAAATATAACCCAGCGCCCCTTATTTGACGTGCTAACCTTACTCAATTGTCGGCTCACTCTGACACCGATTAATGGCAATATTAACCTCTGGCTGTTATAAAAGCGGTATCTTCCCCCCCTCTCTATAGAATTGTTTATACAGGGCACTGATTTTGTTTGTTTTTTTATTTTTATATAAATCAATAAGTTATATCATGATTTCTGCTTTTTTGAGACTTACCGCCTATACGGCGGTGAACTGGCTTATCCGTTCATCAACTTTGTTAGAAAATTTCTAAACCGCCTACACGGCGGTGAACCCCCCCCTCCCCGTGCAACAGAAGCGGAGCAACTTTCTAAACCGCCTACACGGCGGTGAACCTTGTAAGTTCAAACCATGGCCGGCACTGTCATTTCTAAACCGCCTACACGGCGGTGAACAATGCGTGAAGTGGTTAAAAAGATGCCTAATTTTTCTAAACCGCCTACACGGCGGTGAACAATAGCAATTAATAAACAAAGAAAAGCGTTAATTTCTAAACCGCCTACACGGCGGTGAACCATAAAGCCAACCCTGTACTGTTACGCTAATATTTCTAAACCGCCTACACGGCGGTGAACTCGGCTATGACCCATCACACACTGGGGATATTTTCTAAACCGCCTACACGGCGGTGAACTAGAAGCCGATATACTATAAACCTTGTTTGGCAAAAGGCAAATAGGATTTTTGTTTTCAAAAACCCTTTTTTATAAGACATTTTTAATTTATTGTTTTTATTGATTTTAATTTTTTGATTAAAAAAAGGGTTGGCTGGATTTTGGCTGTTTCGATAATGTGTCAATTTAGCCATTAAAAGATATTCAGATATCGCATTGATTTAAATTAACTTTGATCTTGTTGTTTTTAAGGCAAGATAGTCCCCTTATATCCCTTCCCAAAAACCACACCATAACTAACAGGAGAGTACACTAAAAATTATTCTCGCCTTTTAGCCAATGAATTTTCCTACCAAACCCCAATAAATTACTTGTCATCTTTATATGTTGCAACTGCAATGACCAAATTGGTGCTTTTATCACCCTTGCAAAGGGAAATGCCTGATAATATAACCTATAAGCATGTACGGCTTGCTCTTTTTGTAAAAGCGTTGCTGTGGCTTGAAATTGGATACCTTGGATTTGTGCAACTGTTTTAGGGATTATGTTAATCGTACCTGCAACCTGCGGATGCTTTAACATGGCTTTGGCATGATCGGTTTTTAATTCGGAAAGCAGATACAAATTCATTAACTTTTCATCAAACACATAAAAGGTATTACATGCCCAGAGATTGTCGTCAGGCAAGATAACGCTAAGCGATAATACATGCTGTTTTTTGATAAATTTGATGATTTTAGGATCGACTTGCATGATATCTTTAGGCTCTACTGGCATTATTCGGTTTAGTGTTCAGGTGCAAATCTTCGCCCCAACGTGGCAGGGACGGGATATCAATGCCAAATAAATCAAGTGCTCTGGCGACACTGTGGGTAATAATATCATCAATGCTAGCAATATGCTGATATAGTGCTGGCACCGGTGGGCAAATTACACCGCCCATAAGTGTGACTGTTTCCATATTTTTTAGATGAGCTAAATTTAGGGGCGACTCACGAACCATTAATACCAAGCGGCGGCGCTCTTTTAAAACAACATCAGCAGCACGGGTGAGTAAATTATCTGATAATCCCTGTGCAATAGAAGCAAGTGTTCGCATTGAACAAGGTGTAATTAGCATACCCATGGTTTTAAACGATCCACTTGCTATGGCTGCGCCAATATTGTTGACAGGATAGACTTTGTCAGCCAGTGATTCAATTTGCGCTAAGCTGGTGTTGGGCACTTCGTAAGCGCGCGTTATTTGTGCCGCTTTTGATATAACTAAATGTGTTTGAATATCAAGCGGTTTTAAAAGCTCTAACGCTTTTATCCCATAAGCAAAACCAGTTGCCCCACTAATGCCAATAATTATTCGCTGCGTTGCCATGTCTATCTCTATATTAATATCAAATTACAATAAAAATCATTAATCATTATGTTAAGCAGTCGCCAAATGAAACCTTATTTTAATAATAAGCCATATGAAAGCTAGCTATAAAGTAGACGACTATACCTATCTATTGGTAGCGAATCAAGTAGCTGATGGCTACTTGCATGGCTATTACATTAATAATAAGTAAATTAAGGAATGATGGATTAGCATATTTGATTATGTTTATGGCTATCAATCTATTGATAGCCATTTGTAATGGCTTACTCTTTAGCCATGGGTTCATTAACTACTTTGGTTTCTTGGTTACCTTGAATAGCTTTGATTTTTTGCTCATATTTTGTGACAGCATCTTTGCTAGACAATAAACTATAAGTTAAGGTAAATTCTGTACTTTGCCCTGGCTCTAACTGACGAACACGTTTTTGCTCACGTTCGATAGTTACTGGATAAGCAAAACTGGTGCCTGGCTCTAAGCCTGTAACATAGCCTTGTTTAAGGGTATCGGTGTTTTTCCATAATGATAGTACGGGTAACTGTTTAGTATTAAAGGCAATACCTGCGGCCTTATCACCCAATTTATTGGTTACCATCACCTGTGTTTGACCATTTTCATCAGCAAACGGATAGACATTAAATACCATTTCGTCAAAGCCTTTTGTTGGACCTAGATAAGTTTGCCATGTATTAATCCCCCCTTTCGCATAGTCGTTAAATGGTGAGATTTCCTTAACTGGGGCAACAAACCTTGCGCCTTCTTCAAGAATCGGCGTACCAAAATTACTATGATAGATGATCTGATAATCGCGGGTATAATCACTCTTATTGGTGACAACATCATGAACCGTAAATTCTTGACTTCCTGGTACATAACTTAGTGATGCCCAAGTTTCGAGATTGCTTTTTTTGAAAGTATTTTCTTTAATTAACCCCTTAACCGTTATGGTGTAGGGTGCCTTGTCAGATACATTCACAATGAGTTTAGAGACCGGCGTATTTTGAGCTCGACCGTGTAAGGTATACATCATACCATCAGCTTGCGCTGCATGACCTGTCCATTCAAAACCACAGCGAACCATCATTTCGTTAAAGCCATCTAGCCATCCAATCCCACCACGACTTTCTAAGTTGATATATTTAGGATTGACAACTTCATTTACCGGTGAGTCCCATCCCATACGGATACCATCACCAACAACAGACAAGATACCTAATCCTCGTGTTGGAATTAATTTAATCGTGAAATTATCACTAGAAATCGTTAGAAGTTCGGTTCCATCTTGTTTACCGCCTTTAAGTACGGTATTTTGAATAGTGAATTTTTGACCGTTAACACCTAAATCTTGGCTTGAAACCGACCAATTACCTTTGGCGATATCTTTTTCGTTATCAGTTAATACAAATTCTTTAGCATTGGCGTTATAACTAGCCAAACTAAGTATTACAGCTAATGAAACAATTTTGATTTTCATGGTGATCCCTCATGGTTAACAAAATAGCACTGAATCGTTTCAGTTAATATGACATAAAATAAAAAGAATCAATAAAAGAAAATCGTAAAAATGAGAGATCATTCACACTTTTTCGATATTATAGCATCACATGCATAAATGTGATTTATAGACCAAAATAAGTGTGAAATATTTAGATGATCAGTCTTTAGGTCTTATTTGTCCAGCCTTCCAATGTTTTCGACAAACCGAGTGATATTCACTGTCACCAAGATGGATGGAGTTACCAAATTTAACAATTTGACCATCTTGCCCTTCTAATAAGATCATAGTCGCTTTTTTGCCACACCAACAGACGGTTTTGAGTTCTCTAAAATTATCGGCAATTTCAAGTAGCGTTTTAGATCCTTCGAACAGGTGCCCCATATAATCCGTTTTAATGCCAAAGAACATGATTGGCACGCCATATTCGTCGCACACATCTGATAACTTCCAGATAGTATTGCGCGATAAAAACTGGCTTTCGTCGATGAGTATACAAGCATAGTTGCTTTGTTTGATGTGATCAATAATATCATCAACCGTTGTATCATCAAGCTGTAACGCCTTTTTACGTAATCCTAAACGAGAGACGATTTCGACAGCCGAATCGCGCGTGTCGACCGATGATTTGAGCAGTAACGTTTGCATATTATTACTTAAGTAGTTGTGATCAATTTGCAACAGTTCGGTGGATTTTCCGGCATTCATTACGCCATAGATATAATAGATTTTAGACAAAATAACGCTCTCAAAATGAAAATAAATCAATAAAATTGAATGAATAAAAAGCCATAATGTAGACAATAAAAAAGGTAAGTTAAATAACCTACCTTTTTATTTGTTTAAGGAATAATTATTTTGCTTTGCCTTGGTTTGCAACAGCTGCTTGTTTGGCAGCGATTTCGTCAGCATTACCTAAATAGTAGTGTTTAATGACTTTCATGTTGTCGTCAAATTCATACACTAATGGTACACCCGTTGGGATATTAAGTTCGATAATATCATCATCGCTGATGTTATCTAAATGTTTTACAAGCGCGCGTAGTGAGTTACCATGAGCGGCAATAATAACACGTTCACCTTTAGCAACGCGTGGCGCAATGGTTGACTCCCAATAAGGTAATACGCGTTTAATCGTTAATGCTAAACTTTCAGTTAACGGTAATTCTGATTCAGGTAATTTGCTGTAACGTGAATCGTGCCCCGGAAAACGCTCATCTGATTTTTCAAGCGCTGGAGGTGTGATTGCAAAACCACGACGCCATAATTTTACTTGATCATCGCCATATTTTGCTGCCGTTTCAGCTTTGTTTAAGCCTTGTAATGCACCATAGTGACGTTCGTTTAGTTTCCAGCTTTTTTCAACCGGTAACCATGCTTGATCGACTTCATCTAAAACGTGCCATAATGTGTGAATGGCGCGTTTTAATACTGAAGTGTAAGCATAATCAAATGTGAAACCTTCTTTTTTTAGTAATTTACCTGCTTCAGCAGCTTCTTTATTACCTTTGTCAGATAAATCAACATCAGTCCAACCACAAAAACGGTTTTCTTGGTTCCAAACACTCTCTCCATGCCGAATTAGCACTAATTTTTTAACAGCCATGAATATCACTCCTTTATTACGTAAATTTAATTTTAGTGTATTTTGTTTATAGACATGCTCTGTGATTACCGTGCATGTCATCTGTTTTGGGTTAACCTTTTCTATTAACCCAAAACGTTTATTATTTTGATAAATATTTTAATGGATCAACGGATTGTGCTTTGTAGCGAATTTCAAAGTGCAATCTGACCGACGAAGTGCCTGTTGCTCCCATTGTGGCAATTTGTTCACCCGCGCGCACGAACTGCTGTTCCTTTACTAATATAGATTGGTTGTGCGCATACGCCGTTAAATAGTCATCATTATGTTTAACGATAATTAAATTGCCATAACCCGGTAACGCATTGCCTGAATACACAACCCGCCCATCAGCTGCGGCCATGACTTTATCGCCAACTGAGCCTGATATATCAATACCTTTGCTTGCATTTGAGAATCTTTCAATAATCTTACCGCGTGCAGGCCATCGCCATGCAATATTAGAAACTTTTGATTTTGATGTGCTTACTGCAGCTGCACTACTAGAGGAATCATCTAAAGGTTCAATGATGGTTTCAGTTGTTTGAGTTGTAGTCGGTTTTTGATTTTTACCCGTTGTGGTAATCGAAGTAGTTGTTGTTTTGGTTATTGTTGGTTTGGTTTTGGCTTGCCCAATTGCAATAGCTGAGTTATTGCTATTTGTTTTATTTGCTGGTGTATGGTTTGTTGTAGTTTGTTTGGTTACCACAACAGTTCCACCACTCACATCTAATACTTGTCCAACATTAACGGCAAAAGGTTCTTTGATATTATTTTTAGCTGCTAATGAACGGTAATCATTGCCAGTTACCCACGCAATATAAAATAAAGTATCGCCACGCTTAACTGTATAGGTGTCACCTTGATATCCACCTTTTGGAATGTCATCATAATTACGGTTATAAACAATACGCTCATTACTAATTACCGTACCATTACTGCTAGTGCTGTTAGCGGTATGAGAATTTGACGCTGTTGACTGTCTTGATGATGGTGGATTATAAGTCGTAGGAGCAGATCGACCACTCGTTGAAATATTTGCTGGTGGTTTGGTATAAACAGAAGACGTCGACGCCCCTCCTGCGCCAGAAATATCTTCGATTTCAGCCTGTTCTGTTTGTGTACACGCAGCAATCAATAAACTTAAGCAACTTAATGTAAGTATTTTTTTCAAAGCAACACCTTTCATTCGTGAATATTGTTTTTTCCGCTATTTTTAGTGTTAAATAGCGTTTTTATATATACCGTTTTATTAGCACATTTTAGCGGTTTTATAGCAAAAAGCTATTATATTAATGACTTATAGCTTAAATCAATAAATTCATCCAAAATTTGGTGATTTATAACCGCTGGCATTCAATTTATGTTAGCATAATGCCACTATTTGTTAATCTATGTTAATCCATTGTTAATCAAAATATAAGCTAAATCTGTACATGAGCAATTTTGCTACAAGCGAGCTATTTTTTGCAGCTATTGATTAACTATTTATTTGGCTTTGTCGGATTTATTTTGAAAGTAGTGAGTATATACAATAAAATAGGCTTTCGTACAGTATCTTTACCGTATTTCTATAAAAATTTAATGTGATTTAAAATAATGACTTTATATATTGTTGCCACCCCTATTGGAAACTTAGATGATATTACGCTCAGAGCCATCAATACACTTAAAAGTGTCGATCTGATTGCGGCTGAAGATACTCGCCACAGCGGATTACTTTTACAACATCTTGGTATTAAAGCAAAGTTATTTGCCTTGCATGACCATAATGAACACGACAAAGCCAATTTTTTGATCGAAAAACTTAAATCAGGCTTATCAATTGCTTTGATTTCAGATGCCGGTACGCCGTTAATTAATGATCCGGGTTATCATCTAGTTAAAGCCTGTCGAGACAATGGAATAAACGTTGTCCCTGTCCCTGGTGCCTGCGCTGCAATAGCTGCTTTATCAGTTGCTGGACTCCCCTCAGATAAGTTTACTTATGAAGGATTTTTGCCGGCTAAAAGCAAAGCCCGCCAAGATTGCCTTATAAAATTACTAGACGAACCACGAACAATGATTTTTTATGAATCAACACACCGTCTACTAGACTCGCTTAGTGATATGCAAACTATTTTTGGCGCTAATAAACACATTGTATTAGCTAAAGAACTGACCAAAACGTGGGAGACTATTGTCAGTTTTACCGTTAGCCAGTTAATTGAATGGTTAAATGAAGATACTAACAGACAAAAAGGTGAATTTGTGCTGATCGTTGAAGGCCATGCAAAAACAGAGAATGATATCGACCAAAAGGTAATTAGTACGCTTAAATTATTACAAAAAGAGCTACCACTCAAAAAAGCAGCCGCTATCACTGCTGAGATCTATGGACTGAAAAAAAACCAACTTTACCAAATTGGTTTAAATGCAGAGCAATAATGAAACCGCTAAACAGTGCTTATAAAAAACATTTATAACCAAAATTTTTAACAACGATTTATGGCAAGCCATAACTGAGTACAAGTAAGATGATTATTGCCAATCTGTTTAATGTGTAGCAAAACGTCTAGCTGTTACACTTCATGATTAACATAATCATCTAAAAACTCATAAGGCGTTTTGCAAAAAATCGCTCAAACTTTTTCTTTCTTTCGTTTGAACCGCTAACAATTTGCTGATTATGCCACATCATCATTAAAGTCGGTATCTCGCTTACCACTTACCCATTCATTTGAAAAATGCTAGGTTTTGTGAATTTTTAATTGATATTAGGTGAATATACATTTTAACAAATGAGAAACCGCAAATGCTCAATTAAGTACCAAACGGTATAGAATCCTGAATATTTTTTACAAAAAATATAACTTAAAACGTAACCATCACATCATTAAAGTACCTATCTTTTTCTCATTTGTTCGTTGGCTGTCAAATTTATGAATTTTGATTATTAATAGGGTTATCACACGTTTTAATAAATGGGATACGTGAAGTCTTAATTAATCACCAAACGGTATAGAATCCTGAATATTTTTTACAAAAATATAACTTAAAAAATGAATAGTTATGTAACTACCCCCCATCTGAGCACACAAATCACCTAAAAAATAACGCCACCTGCTTTCGTGTTTTATATGCAATGGGCGTCTTGTTATTTAATGTCTTATAAGGTCTTTCGGTTTGATAAATGGTTGGATGCCTAACCATAAAACGTTTAGCCAAATCGGTGACAATTATTTTCTTTATAATTTAAACACTTTATCTATTGTCTGGGATACTGTTTTATGGATATTCATTACAGTCGTTTCTCAAATTACTGTAAATAACGTGAGTAATTCTGACATTTATTGGTTGATCTATCGATAAGAATATTGGCACAAATAGCACAATTTAGTATATAATCGCCCCTTATTTTTAAGACATTTTATGACAAAAGGTAACAAACAGTATGGGATTTAAATGTGGGATTGTCGGACTACCCAATGTAGGGAAGTCAACGCTTTTTAACGCACTAACCAAAGCAGGTATTGAGGCAGCTAACTTTCCATTTTGTACTATCGAGCCAAACACTGGGGTTGTACCAATGCCCGATCCACGTTTAGATGAACTGGCTAAAATTGTCAAACCTCAGCGCACGTTGCCAACCACCATGGAATTTGTTGATATTGCTGGTTTAGTTAAAGGCGCATCAAAAGGTGAAGGTTTAGGAAATCAATTTTTGGCTAACATTCGCGAAACCGAAGCGATCGGTCATGTTGTGCGTTGCTTTGAAAACGACAATATTATTCACGTCGCAGGCAAAATAGATCCTGCTGAAGATATCGAAATTATTAACACCGAACTTGCCCTATCCGACCTTGAAGCTTGCGAACGTGCAATAACACGCCTGCAAAAACGCGCTAAAGGTGGCGATAAAGACGCTAAATTTGAGTTAGAAATCCTTGAAAAGTGTTTACCACACTTAGAACAAGGTAAAAAGTTATTGTTACTGAATTTAAGTAAAGAAGAACTTGATGCAATTAAGTACTTGAGCTTTTTAACTTTAAAACCAACTATGTATATCGCTAATGTGAATGAAGATGGTTTTGAAAACAATCCTTATTTAGATAAAGTCAAAGCGATAGCTGAACAAGAAAAAGCTGTGGTAGTCCCTGTTTGTGCGGCAATTGAAGCAGAGCTTGCCGAACTGGATGATGCCGATCGTGATGAGTTTATGCAAGATTTAGGCTTAACCGAACCTGGCTTAAATCGGGTGATTCGCGCTGGATACAGCTTACTTAACCTGCAAACTTATTTTACCGCAGGTGTTAAAGAAGTTCGCGCGTGGACAATTTCGGTTGGCGATACCGCACCACAAGCAGCAGGAAAAATTCATACCGATTTCGAAAAAGGCTTTATTCGTGCTCAAACCATTGCTTTTGATGATTTTATTAAATACGGTGGCGAACAAGGCGCTAAAGAAGCAGGCAAAATGCGCGCTGAAGGTAAAGATTATATCGTGCAAGATGGCGATATTATGAACTTCTTATTTAATGTATAGCTGATTATTTTACGTCGCCTTTTGGCGACGTTGTTATATTGATGTTCATAATAACTAATTAATATTGATATAAAATTTATTTTTTACTTAAACGTAGTGTTACCTGAAACTTCTTGTCAACTGATCCAATAATAGATTGGTAAATATAAGGACAGTCCACTGTTATGTTACTCACTTTTCAACAAGCCAAACAGCAAGTACTACAAAGCGTATCAACCGTAAAATCACTCACTAGCGAAAAAGTCGGACTATTTGATGCGCTAGATCGAATCACTGCTGAGAATGTGATTTCACCGATTAATGTGCCACGGTTCGATAATTCTGCGATGGATGGTTATGCGATTCGATTAGCGGATCTTAAACAATCAACCTTGTTACCACAAGCAGGGGCGATTTTTGCGGGCGATGATATAAGCAATCTTAATTGGCCAAAAGGTACTTGTTTGCGTATTATGACAGGTGCGCCTGTGCCTAATGATGCTGATGCCGTTGTTATGCAAGAGCAGACTGAAAAATCTGATTTGGGGATTGCCCTTTTAGGTAACATAAAAGCTGGCGATAATATTCGTCGTATAGGTGAAGATGTTAAAAAAGGTGCGATCACAGTCAACAAAGGGACTAAATTAACGATACCAACACTATCGACACTTGCAACATTCGGCATTAGTGATCTTGTTGTCTTTAAAAAGTTAAAAGTTGCTATCTTATCAACTGGTGATGAGTTAACGCCAATTGGTCAGCCATTATCTGGCAATGGCGCTATTTATGACAGCAACCGCTTTACACTAAAATTATTATTGGCCAAACTTAACTGCGAAATAATTGATCTCGGTATTATTCCTGATGATCCAACCCAAATCAAACAAGCGCTAATAACCGCATCTAACCAAGCGGATTTAGTGATAACCAGTGGTGGTGTTTCGGTGGGGGATGCCGATTATACCAAAACAGCACTTGAAACATTAGGACAAATTAATTTTTGGAAAATTGCAATGAAACCAGGCAAGCCTTTCGCCTTTGGCAAAATTGGCAATGCGCTATTTTGTGGTTTACCTGGTAATCCCGTTTCAACTTTAGTGACGTTTTATCAATTGGTACAACCACTAATTTTAGTGCTTTCAGGACAACAACTCACATCAATCGATTTATCTTTCAAAGTAAAAATTGCAACTAGCGTCAAAAAAAGAATCGGGCGATTAGATTTTCAAAGAGGAATATTACAAATTAATGAACAAGGTGAGTTAGAAGTAACAACAACCGGTCAACAAGGTTCTCATATTACGCAGTCATTTAACCAAGCTAACTGTTTTATTGTGCTTGAACAAGATCGTGGTCATGTCAACAAAGGCGAAATGGTGACCGTTGAACTGTTTAATCAGTTACTTAAGTAAGTTGTGATGTAAACTATAGCTAACTATTATGTGTCTAATAGTTAGCTATAGGAATTCCTCGCGTTGTTTTCAGTAATTTGAGAAAATATAGTAATGAATATACATAAAAAAACAACATTAACGCCTTATCATAGACAAGAAATATGACGTCTATATCATAAAGAAAAATAACCGCAACTGATTTGGCTAACCGCTTTATGGTCAGTCGCTAGGCCATTTATAGCGATCTAAAGAAAGCTCGCTTGAACTTTCTTGTTCCTTTAACCAGTAGGAATATCGGCGTGTTCCTGCAGATTAACAAATAAAGACTAAGGAGTAACGCAAACAGTATTTCTATAGTTGCCTTTCCAATCTCTCATCACAGGTCCACCGGACAGGTCCGTTCCGTACACGTGGTCACTATCCCCCGCCCAATCACTCGTCCAAATCCACATAGCGGGGTAGAGATCATCAATATAATACACCGGCCATCCCCACTCAGTTACAAATCCAGCCCCTATTCGGCGCTGGACACCATTATAAGGTGACGACGGCATGGCACCGAACTTACTACCTGGACACTCAAAGTAGGGGTTGGTAGAATCCTTACCATCACCCCGATCAATACAGACTGCATTGGTCAGGTCTTTGACCTGTGGCAAACGATACCCCAAGCTAGGACACCAAGCTTCTTGCTCTTGAAAGGTCCCCCCCCACCCTTTCCCCGGTACATATTTATAATCATCACGGATCACAAACCACTTCTGCAGGACAAACCCATATTTAATTACCTCGTTCCCCCCGCTATCTCTACCTATTATCTCAAAGGTCTGTGGTAACCTTGGCACAGCAATTCGACTTGGGTACGGATTTTGCTTTTGAGAGTTTGCCTCTGGACCTTTTAGCGTAACCTTAAGAAAAGACATGCTTCTATTTATACCTCTACACACATCAAATTCGATCTCTAAGCATCGTATTTTTGTTACTCTTTCCAACAATATGGTGATGATCCCCTCATGCGGGGATGACTCCCATATCAATTCATCGACCTCTCCAACCATGAGTAAATAAAAATAAAGCCCATCAGCTCCTGTAGTTGGAAAATTTAGCGCATATGATGCCGGATTGGTTGATTGGACTAAGGCTCCATAATCTGGATCCCATATACCAGGGATAGTATACCTGGTTGGTCCGTGGTCTTCAAGAATAGGTCTTACATACTTGAGCTCTCCCCATTGTAACGATGGTAGTATTATGGCATCACTACGATTATCCCCTCGACCATTTTGACCTGCCAATGCTGGCAAATGCCATAAACATGACAATAATAACAATGCCAACAGGACTTTTCGGGATAATTTTGATAGTGATTTGAGAAATAACTTCGAGAATATAAACGAGGCAAGAGGAAAAACGCATCTGATGCATCTATTTGATAAATTTAAAACATAGGTTTGCCAGTGCTGGTGTCTGGTGTCTAAAATGATAATGCATTACTGTTCACCCGTCAAGTAAATTTATGTTTTATTTCGATTTTTTATATCCATTTGCTTATTAAATAAGCTGATTTTTAAAAATCGGTGAAAGTATAACCGTTTTAAAAAAGCTTGGCTAGTTTTTTTGGGGGATTTTTGGGCGAAAATTATTTAGGAGTGACTTTGATTAAGTTTTATGAAATGCCTTAATAGATTGAAATATTATTAATAAGCAAAAAATAAAATGAAATCAATATATTTCCTGACAATTTTTTGCCTAATATTGAGGCTTTTGTTTAGATTGGTGGAATGGATTGGGTGTAGTGGTTTCGGGCATGTACAGCTTAGATGTTCAAAATAGCTATAGTGACCAGTCTGAGTTAGGGAATTATAGCGAATTCCCTAACATGACAATGCGGTAGCGGAGGCGGCATTTAAAACAATTAAAACCGAGTTTGTAAAAGGCCAACGTTTCAACTCAACAGCTGAGTTATAACGCGATTTTTCGGCTTATGCCTATTGGTATAATCAGAAACGATTACATTCTTCGTTAGGCTACTTGCCTCCCGTCGAATTAAAAAAACATTTACCTCCGTCATTTTTTGTTTGAAAATGTGTTGCCATTCCATTCTTTATACTCTAAATATTTATCCCAAAGAAGTTGCCTCAACATCATTCGTGCGGTTTATCCCTATGTGCATAGGGAACAGACTCATTACGCTATCAATTGATGCTTTAGCGTCGGTTTATCCCTATGTGCATAGGGAACAGTTCTCCTGTTTGAACATCATCAATAATAGTTCCGGTTTATCCCTATGTGCATAGGGAACAGAATGACTGATAATTTCTGTTCTGATTTAATTGCGGTTTATCCCTATGTGCATAGGGAACAGTGAACCCGTACGGCTCAATATGCTCGACATCACGGTTTATCCCTATGTGCATAGGGAACAGACCAATTATAACATTTTGTTTTATAATTAAAATATTTTAGTTTAAATTTCTACCAACTTTTTTAATTATTCTTAAAATAACAATGATTTTATAACACATTGTTTTTATTAAATTAATATTAAAAATAAGATAGAGAATATGGCGCTTTTTTTATTCTACCAATTAATCTTTAAATTTCTTATAGTTATAACATAGTTAGCAATAAAACAAGGTATTTCTTTATTAAAAAAAGCACAATTTTTGTTAAAAATATTCAGGATTCTATACCGTTTCAGCGTGAAATTATTTTAAATTTAATGAGTTAATAAATTTTATTGATAAAGAATAATATACCATTTAATGTATTTATTCCGATAATGATCGTGAATATCAAGGCACAAGTGAACACCTATTTGTTAAAACAGGTAATACACTATAATATCAATCAAAAATTTACCAAACCAACTTACCCACAAACGAATGGCAAAGTGGAAAGAGTGATACGAACTTTGAATTGCGATATGGCATAATCAGCAAATATTCAGCGAAAAAGATAGGCAACAAAAATTTAAGCGATTTATTAACTTTTATAATACCGTTAAACCGCATAAAGCGATTTCAGGGAAAACGCCTTATGCGTTTTTAGAGGATTATTTTAGCCATGAAGTGTAAACAACTTGGCGTTTTCCTACAATTTAGCTATAGCAACAAATTGGCGCATGATTAAAATAACGCCACTAATATCGCACCAACTGCAATCATAGCGACACCAACGCCAGCTAACAACGAGATCTTTTCACCAAATAAAACAGCGGCAAACACAACAGCAAAAACCACACTTAACTTGTCGATTGGTGCAACTTGCGACACCTTGCCTTCTTTGATCGCCATAAAATAAAATAGCCAAGATAGCGCGCCAGCAATACCGCTCAATACAATAATGAGTAATGCCTTTTTATCATTAAAAAAGGTATTGATAAGGTTAAGTTTACCTTGAATAGCAACCACACCAACTAAAAAAATAGCCATCACAATAGCGCGGATGGCTGTTGCCGTGTTGGCATCAAGATGCTGTAAGCCAATTTTTCCTAAAATAGCAACACATGCCGCAGTAATAGCGGAAAGCAAAGCATAAAGAAGCCATGCGCTCATATTAGTATTTATCGATTTTAAATAGATATTGTTGATTGTTTGAATTAGCTTCACATTGTTGTGATTTATTCATAACGCCACGACAATCTTCTAAAACTCCGTGAGCTTTTGACCAATGGTAGGTTTTGCCTTTGTCGTTTTTTCCTCCACATCCGACTAACGTTAAGCTAAACATTAAACAAGATAATCCAATAACTACCGCTTTCATTTCTTTCTCCTTTTTTTGGCAAACGTATAAAAAATTAACCGTATTACGTTTGTTTTTATTTAGATTATTTTAATCTAGAATTGATGCGATTGATAGCTAAAGAACCGCCTATTTTTACAAGATGAAAAGTGCGCGCTTCTCGAAGTTCACTTAATAATTTAGGGGGTTCATCTAACGATTCGTCTGCAAGTTCAAATGCCCCCCAATGGATAGCAACGGCTGAAAGGCATTGTAATTCATCATACAATTGTACAGCTTGTTTTGGATCGATATGCTGTGATTGCATATACCAACGTGGCGCATAAGCACCAATGGGAATTAGTGCCAAATCAATTGAAGGGAAACGCTGGGCAATTGCTTTTAGTTCAGAAGAATAACATGTATCCCCCATAAAATAGACTGTTATTAATTGATTTTGATTATCACTATTAGATTGAATCATCCAACCACACCACAATGCCTTATTTACATCCAATAACCCACGATTGCTCCAGTGTATAGCAGGTGTTGCCGAAAAACTAAGCCCATCAACAGTTACCCGATCCCACCAATCTAGTTCATTAACATACTTGGCCCCCCATCTTAATAATGTTCGCTTTAAACCAAGAGGAACCATCATCACAATATGAGGAAAACGCACAAGTAATTGGCGTATACTGTGATAATCAAGGTGATCATAATGATTATGTGAAATCACGATAAAATCTATTTGTGGTAGTTGATCGATGTTTAGCGCTGGCGGTGTTCGGCGTTTGGGCCCAATTAATTGTGAGGGTGAAGCCCGTTTAGAAAAGATAGGATCGGTCAATATCATTTTGCCACCTAAACGAATTAAGGTTGTTGAATGACCAATCCACCAAACCCTATCGCCTGATAAGCTAAAGTCTATTGGTTCAAACCATGTCTGATTAAAGGTTTGATAACCTACTTTAGGCGGTAACACTTTACGCGCTAAACGCCAACGCAAAAACTCACCTATTTTAATTTTAAAAGATCCATGGTGCCGAAGTCCTTTAGCTGTATGATGCATTTTTTTAGGCGTTAAATCTTGCTTTTGCTTTGTCATCGTTACAATCTTTTTTACAACGAGTTAGTTTAACAATTGGCCGTCCGTTCAATGACTACGGCAACATTTTGAGCATTAACTATCGCATTTGGTTTAGATACTTTAACTTTAAGCCAATTAACAGCAAATTGTTTAATAATCATTTCAGCAACTTTTTCTGCTACACATTCAATAAGTTCAAATGTCGAGGATTCAATAAATTGTGTGATGCTTTGACTAACTTTAAAATAATCTAAACAAAGAGAAACATTATCACTTTCTCCAGCTGGTTGGTTATCCCATGCCATTTCAAGATCGAGAATTAACTTTTGCTTAATGGTCTTTTCCCAATCATATACACCAATGGTGGTTAAAACCGTTAATCCTTCAATTAATACTCTATCTTTGCTATATGTGTTCATACCTGATTCCAAAAGCCTAGTTACAGTAAATAGAGATTACCGAATCTTGATAAATTACGCTATAATTTATTGCAAATAATATAATATATATGTAATTATGACTCGAATTTTTCAGCCTTTTACTATTGAACAAAATAGCGTTATTACTTTAGACGATAATGCATTTAACCATCTTATTCGCGTATTACGCATGAAAGTAGGTGAAAATATTATTCTATTTGATGGTTCAAACCATATTATTCCTGCTGTTATACAGGAAATCAATAAAAAATCAGTTACGGTAAAAACAGCAACAAGAATTTTGGATAATCG
This sequence comes from Gilliamella sp. X-57, assembly GCF_057063565.1. NCBI lineage: Bacteria > Pseudomonadati > Pseudomonadota > Gammaproteobacteria > Orbales > Orbaceae > Gilliamella > Gilliamella sp. X-57. Next base: position 34,403 of record NZ_JBXSQI010000006.1, read on the forward strand.
TGAATCGCCATTAGAAATTCATTTAGGGCAAGTTATTTCTCGTGGTGAAAAAATGGAATTTACTATTCAAAAATCGGTTGAATTGGGTGTCAGTAGTATTACTCCCCTACTTTCTGAACGTTGTGGTGTCAAGCTTGATGAAAGCAGGCTAGAAAAAAAAGTTCAACAATGGCAAAAAATCGTTATTTCTGCCTGTGAACAGTGTGGTCGCAACATAATCCCTGAGATTAAACCTGTCATGAAATTAGAAAGTTGGTGTGCTAACTTAACTACTGGATTAAAGCTTAATTTACATCCTAAAGCAAAACATGGTATAAAACAGCTCTGCAATGAACATACGCAAATCCATTTGCTGATTGGACCAGAAGGCGGGTTGTCCGCTAATGAAATTAGCATGACACATAATTATCAGTTTACCGATATTTTGCTCGGCCCACGCGTTTTGCGTACCGAAACGGCAGCACTAACAGCAATAACGGCTTTGCAAGTGCATTTAGGTGATCTTGGATAAATACATCAAAATACAGATGATAAGTAATGATTACTTTGCAACTGCGCTTGTAGCGAGTATGATATCACAAAGCACCGCGTTGAGTATGACCATAAAACATCTGTTAAGAAGTTTCAGAAAATATCAACGTTTTAGTATAAAATCCAATTAAACAAGATAACATCAGTAAGGAGTCATCATGATAAAACTGGGCATTGTAATGGATCCCATTAGTCATATCAAAATTAAAAAAGATTCCAGTTTTGCCATGCTACATGAAGCACAAAAACGTGGATATCAACTTTTTTATATGGAGATGAATGATCTCTTCTTACGAAATGGCGAAGCTTATGCAACAACACGCACATTAACAGTTTATAACGATAATCATCATTGGTTTGATGTAAGCGAAGAACAGAGCATACCATTAACTAACCTTGATGTTATTTTAATGCGTAAAGATCCCCCTTTTGATACTGAATATATTTATGCTACTTATATTTTAGAGCGTGCAGAAGCCAAAGGTGTATTAGTAGTGAATAAGCCACAAAGTTTGCGCGATTGTAACGAAAAGCTCTTTACTGCATGGTTTGCCGAGTTTACCCCTCAGACACTGGTTACTCGTCAAACTCAGCATATTAAAGCATTCCACCAAACACATCATGATATCATTTTAAAACCTCTTGACGGTATGGGTGGCTCATCTATATTTAGAATCAAACAAGACGATCCTAATGTTTCAGTGATTATTGAAACCTTAACCGAACATAACACTCGTTATTGCATGGCTCAAAACTTTATTCCTGCGATTAAAGACGGCGATAAACGTGTTTTAGTCGTCGATGGCGAGCCTGTACCTTATTGTTTAGCACGAATCCCACAGAAAGGTGAAACTCGCGGCAATCTTGCAGCAGGAGGGCATGGTGAAGTGAGGGCATTAAGCGAAAGTGATTGGCACATTGCTAAAAGCATCGCGCCAGTTTTAAAAGAAAAAGGTCTACTATTTGTAGGACTTGATATTATTGGTGATAAGTTAACTGAAATTAACGTTACCAGCCCAACTTGCATTCGCGAAATTGAAGCCGCCAATCCCGATCTGTCAATCACCGGTATGTTAATGGACGCAATTGAACATCGATTAAATAAAAAGAGTTAAGCAATGATTAGAGAATATAAGCCCGAAGATTTAAACAGCGTAATGGCAATATGGTTGCAAGGTAATTTGCAAGCTCATGAATTTATCAATCCAGAATTTTTTAAACAAAATTACGATTTAGTAAAAATGCTAATTCCAATGTCCACTTTATACGTGCAAGATCTTAACGGCGTACAAGGATTTATTGGTTTAACCGAAAACTATATTTCAGGACTGTTTGTTGATCAAGATCACCGTCGGCAAGGAATCGGTCACGCATTAGTTAACAAGGCAAAACAACGCCACAATGAATTGTTAGTGCATGTTTATAAAAAAAATAGTGCAGCGATTGATTTTTATCTTGCTCAGAATTTTGATATTGTTTCAGAATCGATCAATGAAGAAACCAATGAACCTGAATTATTAATGCGCTGTCATGTTGAACACAACGTAAAAATTGGCAAATGTGCTTTATAAAATTTACCGAAACGTGAACCTATGAATTTAAAAGATCATTTTATTATTGCTATGCCAACACTTGATGACTCGTTGTTTAGCCATTCGGTTATTTATATTTGTGAACATAATCGCGATGGCGCCATGGGCATTATAATAAATAAACCAATTATGGAACTTAACGTAGCAACCGTCCTTACACGATTAGAAATTACTTCGCCAACAAGTTGTGCTGAATTAGAGTATCCTGTATTTTGTGGTGGACCAATTGCCGAAGAGCAAGGATTTATTTTACATACCCCCCAGCAAGGATTTGCTTCAAGCATTCAGATTTCGGATGATGTGATGATTAGCACTTCGATTGATGCGCTTAAATCAATTGGTTCTCCCCAGCAACCTCAAGATATCTTTTTAGCATTAGGTTACTCAAGTTGGCAATCATTGCAACTAGAAGACGAAATTGCCCGCAATGATTGGTTAGTTGCCGATGCTGCTCCCCAAATTATCTATGAAGTCGCTATTGAGGAGCGTTGGCAAAAAGCCGCTGAATCGCTTGGCGTCAATATGAACACTATCTCACACCAAATGGGTAATGCATAACCTATGGCAACCATTATTGCATTTGATTTTGGCACGGCAAGTATTGGAGCAGCTATTGGTCAAGATATTACTAAAACCGCCAATCCTTTGTGCTCGTTTAAAGCTCGCGATGGTATTCCTAATTGGCAAGCTATCGAAAAAGTTTTAAATGAGTGGAAACCTGACTTTTTAGTAGTGGGATTACCGTTAAATATGGATGGCAGCGAACAACCGCTGACAGCAAGAGCGCGTAAATTTGCCAATCGTTTACATGGCATGTTTGGTTATCAAGTTCATTTACAAGATGAACGGTTATCAACCGTTGAAGCAAAATCCCACATTTTTGCTTCTCGTGGTTATCGTGCATTAGAAAAAGGTCATGTAGATGCAACTTCAGCCATCATTATTTTAGAAAGTTGGTTTGAAAATAATTAGCAATTTTTAATAAATTGGTTATTTTATCAATAATTAATCGCCATTAAATTCCATCCTTGCTAAAATAATCATCTACTTTCTATTGTAAGGATTGCTTGCTGTGTCAAATAATAAATCTCTCAGTTACAAAGATGCTGGTGTCGATATTGATGCTGGCAATGAACTTGTTGATCGCATCAAATCTGTCGTTAAAGAAACAACACGACCAGAGGTTATGGGTGGACTAGGCGGCTTTGGTGCACTATGTGCTATTCCTCAAAAATACAAAGAGCCGATATTAGTATCTGGCACTGATGGTGTAGGGACTAAATTACGCCTTGCAATGGATTTAAACCGTCATGAATCAATTGGTATTGATTTAGTAGCCATGTGTGTTAACGATTTGATTGTGCAAGGTGCCGAACCTTTATTTTTCCTTGATTATTATGCTACAGGCAAACTTAATGTTGATGTTGCAACGGCTGTAGTTACTGGCATTGCCGAGGGATGTAAACAATCAGGGTGCGCTTTAGTGGGTGGTGAAACGGCCGAAATGCCGGGTATGTACCATAATAATGATTATGATTTAGCTGGATTTTGCGTTGGCGTCGTTGAAAAATCTAAAATGATTGATGGCAGTAAAGTGCAAAACGGTGACGCATTAATTGCATTAGCTTCAAGTGGCGCTCATTCTAATGGCTATTCATTAGTGCGTAAAATTATCGAAGTCAGTGGTGTAAACCCAATAACCGAACAATTAGACGGCATACCACTTGCTGATCACCTACTTGCACCCACTAAGATCTATGTCAAGTCTGTCCTTGATCTTATCGCTCAAGTTGAGGTGCACGCCATTGCCCATATTACAGGTGGCGGATTTTGGGAAAACATTCCGCGTGTTTTACCTGACAATACTCAAGCAGTCATCAATGAATCAAGTTGGCAATGGCCAGCCATATTTGATTGGCTACAACAAGCTGGCAATGTTAGTCGTCACGAAATGTACCGAACTTTCAACTGTGGTGTCGGTTTAATTATCGCATTACCTAAACAATCAGCCGATAAAGCAATTAACTTACTAAATAACCATGGTGAAAAAGCGTGGTTATTAGGTGAAATTAAGCACGCTACATCAAGTGAACGTGTTATTATTAAGTAGTGAGTATTCTATTTGAGATATTATTCAACTTTAAACAAGTTGAATAATATCTATTTAGACTATTTCAAGTTTTATCGATTTAAATAATGCCCCATAGTTTAATTACCGATATATCATTGTTTTATTTTTTATATCTTTATCATTCGTCTATCCTTTAGCTTACAATTCCAACGATTTTACTCAAAAATTTAATATAAAAATAGCTCAAAGCAATCTGACTTTTTGGTACAATAGCAGAAAATATTATAACAAAGTGATGTCGTAATACTTTAAAATAAAAGGTTTTTTAATGATCATATCAGACGCTAACAGCGCGGTGTCATCCGTCGCTTATCGTGCAAACGAAGTTATTGCTATTTACCCAATTACTCCAAGTTCAACAATGGCCGAACAGGCAGGGACGTGGGCTGAATTTAACAGGCCAAATGTATTTGGTGATACGCCAAGAGTGATTGAAATGCAGTCCGAAGCTGGTGCAATTGCGACTGTTCATGGTGCATTAATGACAGGTGGACTAGCAACTTCGTTTACTTCGTCACAAGGTTTACTTTTAATGATCCCATCGCTGTATAAAATAGCCGGTGAACTGACTCCTTTTGTTTTGCATGTTGCTGCTCGTACTGTTGCAACGCATGCCCTTTCAATTTTTGGTGATCATTCTGATGTTATGGCAGTTAGGCAAACGGGGTTTGCTATACTTTGTTCAAGTTCTGTGCAAGAGGCGCAGGATTTTGCCTTAATTTCGCAAATGGCCAGCTTTAATAGTCGCGTACCTTTTATTCACTTTTTTGATGGATTTAGAACGTCACACGAAGTTAATAAAATCTATCCAATTAGCGATGACCAAATCCGTAACTTATTACCACACGAAGCCATTAAAGCCTATCGCTCGCGTGCTTTAACACCTGATAACCCAGTAACACGCGGTACATCAGCTAATCCAGATACCTACTTTCAATGCCGTGAAGCAATAAATACCTATTATGATAATGTCTATCAACATGTTGTTGATGCTATGGACGCTTTTGCAATAGAAACTGGCAGAAAGTATCAACCTTTTGAATATTATGGTGCGAGTGATGCCGAGCGCATTATTGTGGTGATGGGATCGGGGGCAAGCACTACCAAAGAAGTGGTTGATGTATTACTTAAACAAAACGAAAGAGTCGGTGTGGTAACAGTTAGATTATTCCGCCCTTTTTCTGCCAATCATTTGCTAGAGATTATTCCAAGTACTGTGAATAAAATTGCTGTTCTTGATAGAACCAAAGAGCCAGGCGCTCAAGCCGAGCCACTTTATTTAGATATTATAACTGCATTTGCTGAAAGCTTATCGCGCGGCGAACGTACCAGCATGCCGATCATTGTAGGTGGGCGTTATGGGTTATCGTCTAAAGAGTTTGATCCTCGTTGTGTACTTGCCATTTTTACCGAACTGGTATTAGATAAACCTAAGCCACGATTTACCGTTGGTATTTATGATGATATAACTGGGCTCTCTTTACCGCTACCCGAACAATCTATTCCACAAAAATCCGCTCTTGAAGCCCTATTTTATGGACTTGGTAGTGATGGCACAGTGTCGGCAACCAAAAATAATATTAAAATTATCGGTGATAGTTCGCCTTTTTATGTACAAGGGTATTTTGTTTATGACTCTAAAAAAGCAGGTGGTTTGACTACTTCGCACTTACGAGTTAGCCTAGAGCCAATTGATTCCCCTTATTTAATTACCAGTGCCCATTTTATTGGCTGCCACCAAGACCAGTTTATCGATAAATATCAAATTGTTGATAAATTAAAAGACGATGGTATCTTTTTGCTTAACACGCCGTACAGCAAAGATGAAATTTGGCACCGCCTTCCTAAAGAAGTTCAAGTGCAATTAATTCAAAAACGAGCACATTTTTATATCATTAATGCAGCAAAAATCGCTCGTGAATGTAATTTGGGGGCAAGAATTAATACCGTTATGCAGGCGGCGTTTTTTCACCTAGCTGGAATTTTTAAAAATGATTTTAATATTACCCAATTAAAAGAAGTCATTGCAAAAAGTTATAGCAGTAAAGGACAAGATTTAGTTGAAAATAACTGGAAAGCACTTGATTTGGCTATTGCTTCGCTTGAGCAAATTCCACTTAGTTGTGTTGACCAAAGTAGTGCCATGATGCCTCCAATTGTGCCAGCTAACGCGCCTAATTTTGTTAAAACAGTCACTGCTGCTATGTTAGCTGGTTTGGGGGATAGCTTACCAGTATCAGCATTTCCACCCGATGGTACATGGCCAATAGGCACAACCAAATGGGAAAAACGTAACATTGCTGAAGAAATTCCTATTTGGCAACCCGAACTATGTACTCAGTGTAATCACTGTGCAGTTGCTTGCCCACATGCTGCCATTCGTGCAAAAGTTGTTGCGCCCGATGATATGGCTAATGCACCAGACTCATTAAGCTCGCTTGAAGTCAAAGCCCGTGATATGAAAGGTCAACGCTATGTGTTGCAAGTTGCACCAGAAGATTGTACAGGCTGTAATTTGTGTGTCGAAGTTTGCCCTGCTCGTGATCGCAATAATTTTGCAATTAAAGCAATTAACATGCAATCGCGTATCGACAACCTTGATACTCAGCGCACCAATTTTGACTACTTTATGGCATTGCCAGATCGCGATATTAATACGCTTGAACGCATTGATGTGCGTACATCGCAATTACTTACACCGCTATTTGAATATTCAGGTGCTTGTGCTGGTTGTGGTGAAACACCATATATTAAATTGTTAACACAACTTTATGGCGATCATTTAGCAATTGCGAATGCCACAGGCTGTTCATCAATTTATGGTGGTAATCTTCCATCGTCACCTTACACAACTGATCGAGATGGTCGTGGACCGGCTTGGGCAAATTCGTTATTTGAAGATAATGCTGAATTTGCTTTAGGGTATCGCATTACTTATGATCAACATAAAAAACGTGCATTGCGCTTACTTGATTCTGTTACTGGTGACATTTCGCCCGAGATTGTCATAGCATTAAAATCATCAGAGACATCTATCGCTGAAAAACGCCAACAAATCGAGTTATTACGTGAACAGCTTGCTCACCTAGACTCAGCTCAAGCACAAGAGTTGATCCAAGATGCAAACTACTTGGTTGATAAATCAGTTTGGGCTATTGGCGGTGATGGTTGGGCTTACGATATTGGATTTGGTGGGCTTGATCATGTCATGAGCTTAACTGATAACGTAAATGTATTGGTGCTAGACACCCAGTGTTATTCTAATACAGGAGGTCAACAATCAAAAGCCACCCCAATGGGCGCCGTATCAAAATTTGCTGATTTAGGCAAGCATAAAGCCCGTAAAGATCTTGGTGTGAGTGTAATGATGTACGGACATGTATATGTGGCACAAATTGCGTTAGGTTCGCAACTAAATCAAACGCTTAAAGCCTTACAAGAAGCTGAAGCATATGATGGACCATCGCTCATTATTGCTTATAGTCCTTGTGAAGAACATGGCTATGATCTTGCTAAATCACATGAGCAGATGAAAGATTTAGTTAAATCAGGATTCTGGCCTTTATATCGTTACGACCCACGCCGTATGGCAGAAGGCAAGCCAGCTTTGGTGTTAGATTCAAAAGCGCCAAACAGCGAGTCATTAACTGGTATATTATTAAAAGAACAGCGTTTCCGCCGTTTAGAAACACTTGAACCTGTAATTGCTAATACCTTGCATGAGCGTTCAACCAAAATGGTGGATTCTAAATATCAGTTTTTGCAGATGCTGGCAACCTTTTCAGATATCGAAACACCAGCGGATAGCTAACATTAATTACCCACAGTAATTGACAAAAACCTCCAAAGGACTGTTATTTATAACGGTCCTTTTTATACACTTTCTTGAGCAATAAAGCACCAATATTGTGCATATTCAAATCAACATGTACTGATAGCAACAACATCATCTGCTATTTTTCGCCATTGCTACCACATAAATCAAGCTCTCTATTGAACATTAAAAACTTGGTATTATTTTTGCTTAATTAATAATTGACCCAATAAGGATCAATTAAACATGAGGTGAATCATGATGTCTAACTTAAATATCAGTAGAAGAAAATTAATCACATTTTCAAGTGCAGCAATAGCCGGATTATCGGTTAATCAACTGCTAGCAAAAGCGTATGCACAAGAAGTACAAAAAACGATCTCATTCTCACTACCCATGGTGAATAAAGTTGTCACGCCAGATGCTACTAATCCTGTTCGACTTAACTTTAACGAAAATACACTAGGCATGTCACCAAGTGCTAAGCAAGCTGCCATTGATGCTGTTCCTAAAGCTAATAGATATGCAAAAGCTGAAATGCCACTATTAAATAAAGCATTGGCGCAACATCACCATGTTAATGAAAAGCAAATCCTTTTAACAGCGGGATCATCAGAAGGTATCCGTAGTACTATTTCTGCTTTTGTCAAACCTAATACGCAATTAGTTATACCAGAACTTACCTATGGTGATGGCGAGCATTTTGCTAAAATTTTTAATTTAAAAATAACCAAAGTTCCATGTTTATCCGATTGGAAAATTGATATCACAGGCTTAAAAAAAGCGGTTGAAGATTATCAAGGATTTTCTATTGTTTATCTTGTTAATCCCAACAATCCAACTTCGACTGTGTTTGGCATTAATGAGATCGAATCATGGATATCAAGTAAACCTAAAAACACAATTTTTATTTTCGACGAAGCATATGCTGAATTTGTTAATGATCCTACTTTTGAATCAGCAGACAAATTTATTACACAAGGATATGAAAATATTGTATTACTTAAAACATTTTCTAAAATTCATGCTATGGCTGGCTTACGTGTAGGCTACGTTGTAAGTACTGATGAAAACATTAAAAATATAGCACAGTATGTAGCAGGTGAAAAACTCAACTATTGTGGTGTTTGTGCTGCGTTAGCATCGATAAATGATACTCAATATTTGACCTACTCCAAAAAAGTGGTTGATGTGTCACGCGAGATTATGGAAAAAGTATTGTCAGAGTTGGGACTACATTATCTTAAATCAGAAACTAATTTTATGTTTCATAAAGTACCTATCAAGTTAAATGATTATCGTGAATTAATGAAACATAAATTTATATTAGTCGGTCGAGATTTTCCCCCTGCGAACAATTGGTGTCGTATATCACTCGGCACACCGGGCGAAATGCTTTATGTCGCAAATGTAATGCGTGAATTAAGAGATAAAGCGATGATTTAAATCATAAACTAATAATTAAAGCGCTCTAAATCGATTAAATTAAGAACGCTTTAATTTAAATACTAGATAAATCTCAATGTTAGCTACCAGTTAAACGGCGTGTCATCCAGTAATGTTTCTTCCAGTAGCTTTCATTTAAGTTAGAATAGGTAACCCCTTTCGACGTTGAAGCATGCAAAAATTTACCATCCGCATAGTAAATACCTACATGTAAACCACTACGGCTACGACCGGTTTTAAAGAACACCAAATCGCCTGCTTTAGGCTTCTTCACCTTGACACCTAATTTAGCTTGCTCTGCAGCACTTCTCGGTAAAGTTTTTGAAAGTTTATTTTTGAAAAAGTTCATTACCAAAGCAGAACAGTCACTACCCGCTAAAGTTGTACCTCCATAACGATATGGCGTATTTTGCCATTTTTTATAGTGAGATTCTATTTTAGCTAACATAGTTGGGCTAGGTTTACTGCTCTTAACAGCAACTTGACCTTGGCTAGTACTACAACCAAATAACATAAGGATAGAAAAGATCAACGTAGTTATTAAAAAAAGTTGCTGTAAATTAATGCAATTGCTCAGCAACGTCCCTAATAGTCGATTGTCTTTTTTTGTCATTTCTTTTTATTCCTTTATTTAAAGTCGACCAATGCGAATAACGTCTTGCTACCTTTAAGCTTTTAGGTAATATTCCCTTTTCCCATTCACTTTTATCTAATTTAGATAATTTAACAGGACTCATGTCCGCATGGCTGCGATGATTTAGACTTTCTTTTAGGCGAATTAATCGCAAAGAAAGAAAACAAATAATAACATCATCAACACTTAATTTACTATAACCAGAAAGCTGATACCGCATTCTAGCACCATAATGTTTTGCAGTTTGCATTAAACTACCCACAGCTGCGCCAATTAACGCAGCCGAGCCTAGCGAAATTCCTCCGGTTGCTAAGTCAATACTTGCACCTATCGTTGCGCCAGACACAAAGCCTTTAGTCAAATGGATACCCATCGTTTTTAATGCATCAACATTAAAAAGGTCAGCATTATAACGGCCTTTGATTAAAGGCAAATTTTCTTCACTCTCTTGAGTTGAATCGAATTGATACAACTTTAGTAATTCGTTGATCGCTATTTGTTCTCGCTTTCTGACTTTATTTTGCATATCAGTAATTGCTTGATTGTCATTTAATTTAGCCATTTCGTAAAAGGCCGTGACATCAACAAGAGTTTCAGCAATAATTTGATTTGCGGTTTGATTGCGAGATTCGCGAATTTGTGCGATTTTATCTAGCCAATTATCTAATATTTCTTTAGCTGGCTCAACCAGTAAAGCAAGGCTATGATATAAACGCTCCTCACCATCTAGGGGAGGAAATATAGCATCGAAGCGTATGATAGCATGAATCCCAATGCGTGACAGTAACTTTTTCCATTCCTTTTCATTCTGATCACTATCAGAGATAAAATTTAAAACGGCTAATATGGGTTTATCACTATTGGCTAAAATAGCTAATTCATCGTGATACTTGGCCAATACTGGCTCGCGTGCATCAATGACATAAATGGCTGCATCGCTATTTAACAATTGCCTGATAACTTTAGCTTCTTGATTAAATACGTTTTCGGATTCTGGACTTTGTAAAAAATATGTTAATTTATCAATACCATCAAGTTTTGAATTAGCGGGAACAAGTTGGTTAATATAATCATAAAGCGCTAAACTGTCTTCTAACCCCGGGGTATCATAAAAAACAATCGATTTATTATGTTCAAGTGGCAATGTTATTGATTCAACATGTCTTGTAGTACCGGGGCTATCAGACACATGACCAAAATGACTGTTACGAATCAAAGTACGAAGTAACGACGTTTTGCCAACATTAGCATGACCCACCACTGCTAATTTTAACGTTGATAACATATTAAAGGTCCTCGCTTAGCCAATCAGGTTGAGCTAACTGAAAAGATAGCAATTGCCAATTATGATACTGTTTGCCTTGATTAATAAACCAAATACGAGTTTGCTGTGATTTATTAATCAACTGATGAATAAAATTCAATAATCCCCGATCGGGCGATCTATCGGTATCAATCGCTATTAACAGTTTTTTGGCTGGTGTCAATTGTAAATAATCTAAAATCTTACTACGCTGCTCACGAGTATTTAAAAAACCTAAAAATGAAACAGATTCTGGATAATGCCAACTTTCTTGCACATCTATGGCAACCAAAAATGCACCCTCGCCGTTTTCAATTGAATGTATTGGTAAATACCATTGATTGCTGGTACTACCAAATTTATCTGCATCCTCAATCTTAACAAACAGTGGCTGTAATTGATTTGCTAATATCTGATAATCAGGGTGTGCAGTATTTAGCGTAATTTGGCGGCAACTAACCAACCAATTAACACCACAAAATACCATACATAAAAATCGTACCACCAAGCCATAGACAATAAACACGCCAAGCAACCAAACAGCCCATGATGAACGTACTTCACCAGCGCTTAGCGCATGTTCGCTTAGCTTTATGACTTCGTCCTTAGGAATTTCAAAACCAAATAATGACGGTAAGTAACCTAAATAGTGAGTTAAAGCAATCACAGTATCAGAACTAAGCAGCGTTGTTTGCCATTCAAAGCTATAATGCTTGGTTGAAAATAGCACAACTAACACCAATAACGAACTGCTTAAGATCACAGTCCAAAACAGATTAAGCACAAAACCGATAAACCAACGAATGCGCGATCCAAACAGCTCAACAAACGCAGGTATAAGTTGCTGGACTGTCTTTTTTTGAGAGAGTTTTTTAGCTAACCATAACCAACAATGAATCAATAAACTGCCACCAAAATTAGCAAAAAATAAGAACGAACCAAACCAAATAGATAATGTAATAAAATGCACACCTAATAAGCTAAAAAGTGCCCAATACAAATTGATTGGATTTTGGCTTAACGCCCCCAATGCTAAAGAGCTCCCCAAAAACACCGATAATAACAACAATAGCACAAAAGAGAATTTAACAGATCGCAGCAGTACTTTTTGCGCCGAATATAGCCCATTTTGTTTAGACAACATGGTTGCTCGCATCACAATTCGATCTGTAAGCGATATTTGTTCTGCTCTTACTTGTCGGTTAATGTCTTGATCGGCAAATCGTCCAGACTCAGTTTCAATTAAATGGATGGTTTCGGTCAGCCAGAGTGATTTTAGCTTTTGTCGCATTAGATTTAATCTTCGCCATTATGATGAATATAATATAAAAGAAACGCGACCTAAGTCGCGTTAAAAAAATCGAATCAATTACTGTGTTATTTCACCAATCTTGCTTAGTAAAGTTTGAATACGTTGTTGCCATACTTGCTGATCTTGTTTTAGTTTTTCGTTTTCGTCGCGTAACACTTTCATTTCATCAGAACTATCATTAATTAGTTGCTCCAACTCTTGATTACCTTGCTTTAAAGTAGCAATCTCTTGTTGTAATGTAGTGATAGTATTAATTGTATGTTGGATTCGACTTTCTAATTGATTTAATATTTCTAATGACATATTTTTCCTCAAGCTCAATTTATTTGATGTATAATAGATAGTATTATAACCAATTCATTCTGAAATCAACACCTTTTTAAATCTTAAGTTGGAGAAAATTATGCGAAAACCTCTCGTTATGGGTAACTGGAAACTCAATGGTAGTATTGAAATGGCAAAAAACTTAGTGGCAGAGCTAAAAAATGAGCTATCAACCAATACTCAATGCGATGTAGCCATCGCCCCACCAGTTGTTTATTTAGACTTTGTCAAACATCAATTAGATAAGTCTAATATTATTTTAGGTGCACAAGATGTAGGAGTTAACTTATCGGGTGCTTTTACTGGTGAAGTATCAGTCAATATGCTCAAAGAAGTTGGCGTAACTCACATTATCATTGGTCATTCTGAACGTCGCACTTATCACAAAGAATCTGATGAATTTATTGCTAAAAAGTTTGGTGTAATTAAACAGGCGGATTTAGTGCCTGTATTATGTATTGGTGAAACCGAAGCCGAAAACGAAGCAGGTCAAACACAAGCAGTTTGCGCACGTCAAATTGATGCAGTTATTAAAGCGCTTGGCGTTCAAGCATTTAACGGTGCTATTATTGCTTATGAACCAGTTTGGGCTATTGGAACTGGTAAATCTGCAACCCCAGCACAGGCGCAAACAGTCCACAAATTTATTCGCGATCATATTGCCAAACAAGATGCAAAGGTAGCACAACAAGTGATCATTCAATATGGTGGTTCTGTTAATGATAAAAATGCAGCCGAACTATTTACTCAGCCAGATATTGATGGCGCATTAGTTGGTGGAGCATCATTAAAAGCCGATGCTTTTGCCGCAATCGTTAAAGCTGCTGAACAAGCTAAAAAATAAATCACAAACATAACCAATAATAAAAAGACGCTTATTAGCGTCTTTTCATTTTCCTAGTTAATTTCAATTTTAGCTTTTGGCTGATAGCGTGATGGCCAAATTTTCTCAGCAGGAACTTGCAAATAATCAGAAATTATTCGCTCATACTTAGGGCAATGTCGATACAATGCGTTTCTCAACGTATCCGCCTGCAAGCCGCTGGCTCTCGATAATGCCCTTAAATTTCCGCCTCTGATTTTAATTTCACCTACGACTCTAGATGGAGTCCAGTCTTGATCTTGTTCTCTCATTATGAGATCCTCTATTAGTTAAACTCTTGCTATTGTAAAGATTATCGGTATTACAATACTTAAAATATAAGAAATCACTAGCAAAGGATATCACATAAAAAAACGAATTAAAATAACAAAAGCAAAAAGAATACAAGTAACGGAATAAAAAATGACTAAAAACAATGTAAAAAAACAAGATGAATTTGAAAAAACGCGCATATTAACCGAGACAGGGGTAATTCATTTTAGGGATAGATTAAACTTAGTATTAGAAGGTGCATCAGGAAATGCTTTCGCCAAAAAAGTCGGTATGTCAGAAGCGGTAATACGTGATTACTTATCTGGCAAAACCTATCCGGCCTTAAATAGACTGGCCATTATTGCCCAAAAATGTGATGTACCTATTGAGTGGTTAGTGACAGGCAAAGGAGAATGCCGCTTATTATCTGAATCTGGAGGCCGGAATTCAGTTTATATTCCATTTCATCAATTGAACGAAACAAGTAAATCTTATTCCCAAATAGAATCCATTCCGTTCGAAATTACCTTAATAAAACATCTGGGTTGCAATCACGAAGACTTAACTGCGGTTTGGGCAAAAGGCGACAGCATGGAACCCACGATATCAAATCATGATATCCTAATTATCAATAAAGCCCATCACAAACCGATTGATGGCTATTTGTATGCTGTTGAATATGAAGATCAAATCTGTATTAAACGAATTCAAAATCAAGGTGTTAATTTGGTATTACTTTGTGATAATCCTAAGTACCCAGCTATTATTGGTGAGAAGAATGAATCACAAAACTTTAAAATTATTGGACTTGTTATTTATCTTTTAAAAGATCTTAACTAAGCCCCATTTCACCTTTAATAATAACAGCTTTATCAGTTTTGACTGATAAAGCTGTTTTAACTTGCGAAAATTCGTTTTTTTACACGAAAATCAAAACTAAAAAAATGTAAAAAAGTTTCAGGAAACTATGCGTTTTAGTATAAATTTAATGTAAAGTTAATTTAAATAAAAAATCAATACAGCGATCGCTATCCGCATAACTTTATGCTTTTTTCCGTAGTTATGCTAAAATTAGCTCCAAATTTTTTATTAATTTTACCTATTAATACAATCATTATGCCAAATATAAAAACTCAAAAAAAAGTCGTTGTCGGTATGTCTGGTGGCGTGGATTCTTCTGTCTCGGCTTATTTATTACAACAACAAGGATATGAAGTTGTTGGATTATTTATGAAAAATTGGGAAGAAGACGACACAGAAGAATATTGTTCAGCCGCTATAGACTTAGCGGATGCGCAAGCAGTGTGTGATAAATTGAATATTAAATTACATACTATAAATTTTGCAGCTGAATATTGGGATAATGTATTTGAACATTTTCTATCTGAATATAAAGCAGGTCGAACGCCAAACCCTGATATTTTATGTAATAAAGAAATTAAATTTAAAGCTTTTTTAGAATATGCAGCAGAAGATCTTGCAGCTGACTTTATTGCCACAGGGCATTATGTCCGTAAACGTCAAATAGGCGACAAGGTTGAATTATTACGTGGCATCGATACTAACAAAGATCAGAGTTACTTTCTTTATACCTTAAGTGAAGCACAAGTGAGTCAAAGCTTGTTTCCAGTAGGTGAACTCGAAAAACCAGAGGTGCGTAGAATTGCACAACAGCTTGGCTTAGCTACCGCAGCTAAAAAAGACTCAACGGGCATCTGTTTTATTGGTGAGCGCAAATTTAGTGACTTTTTAGCGCGATATTTACCAGCGCAATCAGGTAATATTCGCACTGTTGATGGCAAAGTCATCGGTCAACATCAAGGTCTGATGTATCACACATTAGGGCAACGTAAAGGGCTAGGTATTGGTGGCTTAAAACAAGCCGATGACACACCATGGTACGTAGTTGACAAAGATCTTACCAATAACGAACTGATTGTGGCACAAGGTCATGATCATCCCGCGCTATTTTCTGATGGATTGATTGCTCAGCAACTCCATTGGGTGGACCGTAAAGTAGTGACCAAACCATTTAGTTGTACCGTAAAAACGCGCTATCGCCAACAAGATATCGCTTGCCAAGTTATCCCATTAGGCGATGACAAAATCAAAGTTATGTTTGATAATTCTGTTACAGCTGTTACACCTGGCCAATCTGCTGTCTTTTATAAGGATGAAGTCTGCCTTGGTGGTGGTATTATAGAAGAAAGAATTAAAAGCAATAAGGAGTACTAAAGTGAATAATAAATATCATCATATTGCTATCGCTCTTGCTGGTGTTGCACAAAGTGCCATATTAGTGCCCCAACTTGCTAACACAGGCGCTTGCAATACCATGCTTTATGAACAAACAATAAAAAGTGTATTTAAAACCTCGCCAACAACAACGGCCGATGTTTATGATGGTATTGAAAATATCAAAACAGGATTACAAACGCTAATACAACTATTATCGTCTGGTCAAAAAGAACAAATGCAAATAATTCGTTACCTGTTTGGCACGCTTAGTATTACAAGCAAATTATTAAAAAATAATGACGCATTAGATAAGATAGACCAGCGATTAAAACGCATCGCAGGACTTTATTCAGAGATGAATGATGAAACTGTCAGCGCTCATGTTAATGATCTGTCTTACTCATTAGCGGGAATTTATTCAGATATTATCAGCCCAATATCAACGAAAATCAAAGTTATTGGCAAAGTTGAATTTTTACAAAACTCGACAGTACAAGCTGAAGTAAGAACGGCACTTTTGGGGTGTGTTCGATCGGCCATTTTATGGTATCAAGTTGGCGGTAGTCGCTTTCAGTTTATTTTTTGCCGTAAACGTATTTGTAATGCTGCACAGCAACTATTAGACCAAATTAATCGCGCAAATTAATTTACACTTTATAATTGATATTTCAAAATAGCAACGGAGTTAAACCGATGGAATTATCTGCACTTACTGCACTTACTGCCCTTTCACCAATTGATGGACGTTATGGCGACAAAACAACAGAGTTACGCTCTATTTTTAGCGAATATGGTTTATTAAAATACCGCGTCCAGGTCGAGGTTTGTTGGTTACAAAAGTTAGCCTCACAAGCAGATATTTTAGAAGTTCCAGCGTTAAGTCAATCAGCTATCAATCATCTTAATCAAATTGTAGATCAATTTAATGAGCAAGATGCAAATCGCATTAAAGAAATTGAAAGAACTACGAATCACGATGTCAAAGCAGTGGAATATTTTTTAAAAGAAAAAGTTAGCACAAATAAAGAATTACACATCATTAATGAATTTATCCATTTTGCCTGCACATCAGAAGACATTAACAACTTATCTTATGCGTTAATGCTAAAAACAGCCAGAGATACCGTTTTACTGCCCTATTGGAATAAACTGATTGACAAAATCACCTCACAAGCCAAAGCCTATCGCGATTTACCGCTGCTTTCAAGAACACATGGTCAACCTGCTACGCCATCAACTATTGGTAAAGAGTTTGCCAATGTCGCTTATCGCCTAAAACGCCAATTAAAGCAACTACAATCGGTTGAGATACTGGGTAAAATTAATGGCGCAACTGGAAATTACAACGCGCATATGGTGGCTTATCCACAAGTAAATTGGCATCAACTGAGTGAGGAGTTTGTCAGTTCATTAGGGTTAAAATGGAATCCTTATACCACACAAATTGAACCCCATGATTATATTGCCGAATTTTTTGATTGTGTGGCGCGATTTAATACCATTGTTATCGATTTTGATCGAGATATCTGGGGATATATTTCATTAAATCACTTTAAACAAAAAACTGTTGCTGGTGAAATCGGATCTTCAACCATGCCACACAAAGTTAACCCAATTGATTTTGAAAATTCTGAAGGCAACTTAGGGATTGCCAATGCAATCATGAATCATTTAGGCAGCAAATTACCGATTTCCCGCTGGCAACGCGATTTGACCGACTCTACTGTATTACGAAATCTAGGCGTTGGTATGGGTTATGCCATTATTGCTTATCAATCAACCTTAAAAGGATTAAACAAGCTTGAAGTCAACGAAGCCTATTTACTTGAAGAACTTGATCGCAACTGGGAAGTATTAGCCGAACCAATCCAAACCGTCATGCGCCGTTACAGTATTGAAAAGCCATACGAAAAATTGAAAGAATTAACACGTGGCAAACGTGTTGATGCAGAGGGAATGAAACAATTTATTGATTCATTAGATTTACCAGAAGACGAAAAATCACGATTAAAGCAATTAACGCCAGCTAACTATATTGGTTATGCAACCCATTTTGTTGATAAACTATAATACTGACTTAAATCTCATAGTTAGCCTGAACTTGATTAAAGCTAATCTTTCAGGCGACGATGATAAGCACATTTATCCAACTCAATAAAAGTGCATTATTTGTATAAAATAGGAAAATATAATTGAAGATCCGCATTGCAACTCGAAAAAGCCCCTTAGCATTATGGCAAGCTAATTTTGTTAAACAAAACCTATTACTGGCACACAAAAATTTAACTGTAGAACTAATACCGATAGTTACACAAGGCGATGTATTACTTGATAGCCCACTATCAAAAATTGGTGGAAAAGGTCTTTTTGTTAAACAACTAGAACAAGCCATATTAAATAGTGAAGCGGATATTGCGGTCCACTCAATAAAAGATATTCCAGCAGAGTTTCCTGAAGGGCTAACACTCGCGACAATTTGCAAGCGAGATGATGTACGTGATGCATTTATTTCAAACAAGTATTCAAATCTAGATGAACTACCAAATGGAGCGGTAATTGGCACATCAAGTTTACGACGTCAATGTCAGTTACGAGCAAAATACCCCCATTTACAAATTAAAGATCTTCGAGGCAATGTTGGTACTCGCTTAGCTAAGCTTGATAATAACGAATATGATGCCATCATTTTAGCCTCAGTTGGTTTAAAACGTCTAGCATTAGAAGACAGAATCAAACAGTATATTGAGACCAGCTTAATTTTACCGGCTGTCGGACAAGGTGCAATTGGTATCGAAACTCGAACAGATGACAAACAAATATTAAATATTCTTTCAGTGCTTGATGACAAAAATAGCCGAGTTTGTATCCAAGCAGAAAGAGCAATGAATAAAACATTACAGGGCGGTTGCCAAGTGCCTATTGCTTGTTATAGCCAATTAAATAATGATATCTTATCATTACAAGGTCTTGTTGGGCGCATTGATGGTTCTAAAATAATCAAAGCCGCATTAACAGGTGATATATCAGAGGCCGAAAAGTTAGGGCAAGAACTAGCAAAACGCTTATTAGAACAAGGTGCAAAAGCAATATTACAGGAATTGAATGGCGGATGATTTATGTCACTAGGCCCTCTCCTGAGGGTGAAAAGCTTACCCAACTATTTAATCAAACAAACCTGTCAGCACAACATCTGCCATTATTTAATATTTCTCAAGGTGATGATCTGCTCAATTTACAAGAGCAACTGAATCAACTTTTACCCAACGACATTGTCATCGTTGTTTCACCACAAGTAACACATGTTATTAACACTTACCTTTCCAATCTAATATTACCAGCTAGCCTGCGTTATTATGCGATAGGTAAAAAGTCAGCACAATTATTTAACCAATTTACCACTGCTAAAGTCGATTATCCTAATATAGAAAATAGCGAAGGATTATTAGCTGAACTCCAACAAGAATCTGTACAACACCACACTATTTTGATTTTATGCGGTAATTCAGGTCGTAAATTACTCACGCAAAAACTAACTAGTCGAGCAGCCAAGGTTAAATCAATAACCTGTTACCGCCGTAACCCCATCCACTACTCACTAAATATATTATCCAGCAATGTTGAAAAGCAAATCATCATTATTACTAGCCTAGAACACTTAATCCAACTTGAATTATATAGCAATCTTGAACATAAAACACAGGCTAGTCTTGTTGTAACCAGTCAACGAATCTTTGCAAAAGCCAAACAACTCAAATGGCAAAAAATTCTACTGGTCAATAGCGCAAATAATCAAAAACTTTTTGAGGCTGTAACGGTAAACTACGGTATAACCGAATAATTTAAATGGGTTCGGAAAGTAAATTATTGGTCAGTATTGAAAGAAAATGATGTTCAAGGCTAAGCATATGATAGAAATTAAAAACTGATGGGTGAATTTACTTAAATTGATAGTAATAACCTACCTAAGAGTAGTCTATGATACTTGCTTATTAAGACAATCATTAAAATTTATTTAAAACAATATTAACTCTATGTCATAATGCCTATATAAATTTCAAATAAATCTAAATGAGGTCATTTATGCCACCAAGATATTATGGTGCTAATGCAACACTGTCAACAATAAGCACAACTTCATTTAGTCAACCAGTAGCCATTCAAAATGAAGCGAATAAGACTATGAAAGAAGACACAAAAAATCAAGAAAATACACAATCTAGTCCAGCAGTGGAATCTAAAGCTCGTCCACAAGCCAATAATAGCAACCACGCCGATAATACAAGCAAAGCGCCTGTTTCAAAACTCTCTATTATAGCTATAGCATTAACCGCTTGTTTAGGTGGCTTTGGTTTTTATTATGGTCACAAGCAAGTTGAGGCACAAAAAAAGACCATCTCAACTTTGCAAACTGAACTGGCCAATTTAAAACAGACAACTAAGCAAAGTATAACAACCGATTTACAAAATAGCATTACCGACGCTGTTAATAAACAAAATCAGCAATTCAATTTGTTAGAACAACGCGTTGATCGTGAGCTTAGTGATCAGCAAAAAATACAACAACAGTTAAGTAATCAAATAAATGATACTTCAAAACTTACCGAACAAAGTCTACAAAGCATTAACGAACGTTTATCTGCCATGTCAACGACTGATCACCATGTCTGGCTAATTTCACAAGCAAATTATTTAGTACATTTAGCAGGCCGAAAAATTTGGAATGACCAAGATTACACATCAGCTCGATTACTTCTAAAAAGTGCCGACGAAAGCCTAGCCCAAGCTGATGACCCGAGCCTATTACCAGCACGACAAGCCATTAGTAAAGATATCAATTCGCTTGCTCAAGTAAGTTTTATTGATACTGATGGCATTATTATGAAACTCATTGGTTTATCTGAATCGCTTACCGAATTACCTTTAGTGGGTAATTATAAAGATATCGATCTTGGCATGACCTTATATAACGAAGATACTACAAGTACACAAACCAATGACGCTCAAACAGAAAAGGCAGATGCAGGTAGCAATCAGCAAACCCGAGCGCACAATGCAACTGATAAGTTTAATAATGATGTATCATCATCAGTCAATAATTGGTCGAGTAATTTATTAACTAGTGCCAAAACCTTTGTGGATAAATTTATTACCATTGAAAAGCTTGACGATAAAGATAACAACTTTAAAGCGTGCTTAGAACAAGCGGAAAAAGATGAAAAACAAATTGCCAAATGCCAAATATTAAAAGCGCCATTGAGTTTAGAACAGTCACTTTATTTACGCGAAAACATTCGCTTCCGACTACTGATTGCCGCACAAGCAGTGCCAAGACATCAAGATCTCATTTATCAACGTGCGCTTAATGATGCTGCAATTTGGGGGAATGCTTATTTTGATGGAAATGCACCAAGCGTTAAAGCCTTCATTGATGAGCTTGATAATTTGCAAAATCAACCCATCAGCAATCAAAACGTACCAGACAACCTAACTAGCATTGGCGAGCTTGAAAAACTAATGCAAACCCGTGTTCGTTCGACGTTGACAAAATAGGAGAATAATAATGATAAAAATACTAATTATTTTCTTAGTGTTAGTGGGCGGATTCTTTTTGGGACCATTATTGCAAGGACACCAAGGCTCAGCGATATTTGAATTTGCTAGGTATCGTGTCAGTATGTCATTTTATTCATTTATCATTCTCGAATTAATTGGCCTGCTGTGTCTTTATTTAATTTATTGTTTTTTTAACAAAATATTTAACTCCAAAACGGCATTAGGCAATTGGTTACGCTTAAAGTCACCTCAAAAATCGATAAAACGCATAGAACAAGCGCAAATGTTATTGCTAGAGGGTGATTACCAACAAGCGGCTAAACTCTTTCTCAAAAGTGCTAAAGGGGCAAAAAATACCACCTTATCATATTTGCTTGCCGCACAAACCCAAATCGATAATAATGAATTCATTAAGGCCAATCAATCACTTGAACAAGCCGCTAGAAATTGTCAACCTAAAGCGTTATTTGCCTTCCAATTAGTACAAATTCGATTGCAACTAAAAAACCGTGAATACACTGCTGCTCGAATAACGTTAGATCAGTTACTAAACGAAAAACCTCGTCATGTTGAAGTACTTAAATTGGCAAATCAACTTTATTATGAAATAAGTGACTACCAAGCAATTATTGACCTATTGCCTGCAATGTACAAAGCTAAAGTGTATAGCGAATCCCAATTAGATCAGTTTAAACAAACAGCTTATATTGGTCGAATCGAGCAATTAGCGACTAATAGTGATGTACAAACACTCGTAAAATGGTGGAATTCACAACCAAGGGCTATTTTGAATAATATTACTTATCAAAAAGCAATGGCCAACTATCTTCAACAACTGGGACAAGATAGTGAAGCTAAAAAGCTATCAAAATCGATTAGCAAACTTGAGGCAAAAGAAAGAACATAAACAGGGCATTTGCCCTGTTTTTGCTCCTGCTCAACATAACAATTTGCCAAAACAACATTAAAAATCAGTTATTGCTCAATCAAACCATAAAATAACGAATTAACGCCATAAAGGACACACCAGCAACTACAATGCACATCAAGTTCTTAGTTAAAAAGGCAACAACTGCGGTTGGAATTGTTGCTAAACAGTATTCCACATTAAAATCTGGAAACTGCCCTTGTTTTGCCACAAATAGGTTTTGTACAAATAGCGCAGTTAAAATACATAAAGGCACGTACGACAAAAAACGAATGATAATATCAGGTAACTGAAACTTTCGAACTAACATAAATGGCATGACTCTTGGCAACCATGTTACGAGTCCACAACCTAAAATGATAAATAAACTATAAATTGTCATGTATCACGCTCCATTGCTATTCCCATAAAGCAACCACAAAAAGTGCTGATTAAAATTGCCATTTCAGGTGATACAAAGCGCATTAACAAAATCAACATAACAGCAACGGTTAACATGGCTAAAAGTCGGTTTTTAAGACTTTTGCTTTTATCACCAATCAATTGTAAATAAAGCAAACCAACAAACATAGCCACTAAAGCATAATCTAAGCCAAATTGAGTTGGGTCTGGTAACCACTCACCAATTAAAGCACCCAGCAAACAAGATACAATCCAAGTAAGATAAGCACTTAAATTAAGCCCATGCATCCAAGCAGCATTAACAGGCACTTTATTGGTAATTGCATTCATTGCCACAGCAAAACTTTCGTCAGTCAATAAGCTACCAATACCAATATTATTGAATAAAGAGAATTTTCGAAAAGCTGGGGCAGTTGCCATACTCATTAAAAAATGACGTGAATTAACTAAAAAAACTGTAAAAATAACAGCTGAAATGGGTGTCGCCACCATCATTAATCCAGCAATAATAAATTGTGCAGCACCCGCATAAACAATGACGGCTAATAATGTCACTTCTAATACCGATAGATGAGCTGATTTACCCACCACACCGGCGGCGATACCGATACCAATATAGCCAAGTAAAGTTGGAACACAGGCATAAACACCATCTTTAAAAGTCAAAGACATAAGAATTCCTTGGTGATACAATATTCTATAAATTAACATTGTTTATATTGCAAATATGTAATAAAGCGTACTGTTCGAGTCTATTATTTACTAAAACTTATGCACTAAATTAAATAACTTAACTCACAATAAACAACAATATATTACCAAATTTTGCTATAATATCGCTTGACTAATATCAATGACAACAAAAATAACTTCATAGCAATTAACGTGGCAAACATATCTATGTATACAGGAACTCTATTTATCATCTCTGCGCCAAGTGGTGCAGGTAAATCAAGTCTTATTCGAGCTTACTTATCCCAAAAAAACCATCATCAAGCCAAAGTGTCCATTTCGCATACTACGCGCAATCCTCGCCCTGGCGAAGCGCATGGCGAACATTATTATTTTGTAGATCACAAAAACTTTGAATCCTTAATTGAACAGCAGGCATTTGTCGAATATGCTAACGTATTTGACCACTATTACGGCACATCAAAAGCCGAAATCGAACAAAGCCTATTGCAAGGGATTAATGTCTTTTTAGATATTGATTGGCAAGGAGCACAGCAAGTACGCAAAAAAATGCCTCAAGCAAAAAGCATATTTATCTTACCACCTTCGCTAAAAGAACTTGAAAATCGCCTAGTTAAACGCGGTCAAGATGACAGTAGTGTGATTGCCAAACGGATGCAAAAAGCACAAGCCGAAATTTCGCACTATAACGAATATGACTATGTCATTATTAATGACGATTTTGATACCTCATTACACGCTTTGAGTGTGATAATTACCGCTGCCAGCCTAGAACAACCAAAACAAACTATCATCAATAAGCAATTATTAGCAGATTTGTTAGGGAATAATTTTAATTAAGGTGCAAAATAATCGCCGAGTGCTCGGCGATATTATGAATAGGATAACTTAATGACCTAATGCTTTATCGGCCTGATCGTTTTGAATCAACTCTAGCTTATATCCATCAGGATCTTCAACAAAAGCGATAATGGTTTTCCCCCCTTTTACTGGTCCTGCTTCACGTGTTACTTTGCCTCCAGCTTGTTTTACGTCATTGCACATTTTTGCAACATCATCAACACCAATAGCGATATGCCCAAATGCTGAACCATGATCGTATTTGTCAGTACCCTAATTGTAAGTTAACTCGATAACTGAGCTGGTTGTTTCATCCCCATATCCCACAAAGGCTAATGAATATTTGTATTGCGTGTTTTCGCTAGTTCTTAACACTCGCATTCCCATTACACGAGTATAAAAATCAATTGAACGCTGAAGATCGCCAACTCGGATCATAGTATGTAATATACGCATTGATTTATTGTCCCTTATAACGATTAAGAATTTATTTAAGTTTATACGTTAGTATTCAGACAGGCAAATTTTTGTTGAATATTGAGTGATTATGGACAAAATGCAAACAACAATGACAATTGAATCAAGTTAGTTGATAGGTGAGGTATTTCGCTCACCATCAAGATGAGCGAAAGTGACTGTTAGCTAAGGACAATATGCCCACAGCTTAAGATAAAAATTAACTATTATTTTTTTGGACTGCTATTATAACGTGGTGATGCGCTAATTTGCTTACCGTTAGTCACTAAACGAACATGTTGCCCAGCGTAGAACTCGTTAACCGAACCCTTTTGGACAATAACTATATTTGAACCATTTTCTTGCTTGATTTCTAACTCAACACCACTAGCTTGGCTAGCTTTATTTTGAATTGCATCCCCTAAAATTGCACCACCAATAGCACCAGTAGCAGCAGCTAATACTCGTCCTGAACCATCGCCAATAGTATTACCTAAAACGCCACCTAACACAGCACCACCTATACTACCTGCTATATTTTCGCTCTTACCATTTGACGCATTAGCTTGAATTTTAACCTGGCGTACTGAAACAACTGTACCATAACTCACTTGTTGAACTTGTTTTGCTTGATCTGCAGTATAAACATCGCCGGAGTAAAGATCACTATTGCTACATCCAGATAAAATTGCAGCTAAAATAGTTAATGTGACGATTTTTTTCATAATTGATTCCTCATATAATATTCATATAAATTTGTTATACATGGTTTAGAATAATATTGTTTTATAAAAACAACAATATCATTTTCATTATTTTATCAATAGCCAATACAATTTATACTTAAGTTGAGTTATACTCAGCGCAATATTTTATCAAGCATACACTGGATATATGAAACGGTTATTTTTTCAATTAATATTATCGGTTATGATAACTGCCTGCCATGATGCTAATCAATCGCCTAAAAAAAACGATAGTGCTGTCTTTGAACAGCCATCGAATGATTGTTTAGATAACAAACCGGCTAATGGTACACATTTTGACAAGATTCCGGCTTTAAAATGTCCCGTAAAATAATCTAATAGGCATATGTAACATAATGAAAACTATCGAAATCGACGAAGAACTATACCAATTTATTGCAGGCCAAACCAAACACATTGGCGAAGATGCATCAAGTATATTACGACGTTTATTGAACATAAACCAACCTACGTTGGCAAAACAACATACTATCGCACAAAAGGAAAATCATTATCCTCTTTTTAATGACTTATTAACTAGCGACACATTCACAAGCGAAAAATCGATAATAAGTCGCTTTATATTATTACTTAGTGCACTGTATAACTATAACCCTGCACTTTTTGCTATTGCTGCCACATCATTACATGGTAGTAAGCGACAATATTTAGCCAAAGATAAACAATTACTCGAAAAATCGGGCAAAAACACTAAACCCCGCGAAATCATTGGCACACCTTATTGGGTGATTAGCAATACTAATACGGCCAGAAAGCTGTATATTATTGAATCAATAATGAGTGATATGGGAATATCTGAAACTATGATACACCAAGTCACCAACGCTTTTTTACCTTAACAGAATACTGAAAAGCAAATATAAAGCTAAAAACGCGATATGAGCTCAAGCAATTCACGTAGTTAGCTATTATAAAATCTTATTTTATGAAAAGGAGTAAAAAATGGCCCAGCAAAGCCGCGCAGGATTGTTAGCTCAACCATCGGATCTTATTAACGTTGAAACATTACGAAATGACTATTACCAAATCCAACCTGATACAGATGATGCTAGCCAATTAGTTATTTTTGGTACATCTGGTCATCGCGGCAGTGCTAACAAAGGTACATTTAATGAAGTACATATATTAGCCATTGCCCAAGCCATTGCCGAATACCGCAAAGCCAACGCCATCACAGGCCCATGTTTTATTGGTCAAGATACCCATGCCTTGTCAGAACTCGCATTAAAATCAGTACTTGAAGTGTTTGCTGCTAACCAACAAACGGTGGTTATAGCGCGTGATTGGGGCTATACGCCAACGCCTGTCATTTCACATGCTATTTTAACCTATAATGAAGGTAAACAATCGCAACTGGCAGACGGCATTGTCATTACCCCATCGCATAATCCACCTGAAGATGGTGGCATAAAATATAATCCAATCAATGGCGGACCTGCGGATACCGACATCACCAAACAAATAGAAAACCGTGCTAACGAACTACTAAAAAACAAACTCAATGGCGTAAAACGTATTACCTTAGATAAAGCTATAAATTCAAATTATATCCACACCAAAGAATACGAAACCGACTATATTAATGACCTTGAAAATATTTTAGATCTATCGCTTATCAAATCATCATCACTTAAAATTGGCGTTGATCCACTTGGTGGTGCAGGCATTACTTATTGGCCACGAATTGCTGAAAAATATGGTATTAACCTCAATATTGTCAATAATAAAATCGATCCAACCTTTAGCTTTATGCATTTAGATCATGACGAGGTCATTCGCATGGACTGCTCAAGTCGTTGGGCTATGGCAGGGTTATTAACATTAAAAGACCAATTTGACCTAGCCTTTGGCAATGACACCGACTTTGACCGTCACGGCATTGTGACGCCTAAAGGGTTAATGAATCCAAATGCCTACCTTTCAACCTGTGTTAATTACTTGTTCCAAAACCGCCCACAATGGCATAAAAATATCGCCATTGGTAAAACACTTGTCACAAGCTCAATGATTGACCGTGTGGCAAATAGCTTAAACAAACAGTACTTAGAATACCCAGTTGGTTTTAAATGGTATGCTGATGGACTTTATCAAGGCAAACTCGGCTTTGCAGGCGAAGAAAGCGCAGGCGCATCGTTTTTAAGATCCAATGGCAAAGTTTGGACAACAGATAAAGACGGTATTATTTTATGCCTACTTGCTGCCGAAATGACCGCGAAACTAGGTAAAAACCCACAAGAACAGTATCAAGAACTCGAAGCTAAATTTGGTGTTTCTTATTACGGACGAATCCAAGCACCCGCATCGTTTAGTGAAAAACAAAAACTAGCCAAACTAGATGCCAGCCAATTAACTACCGACAAGCTCGCAGGCGAAAACATCGCCCAATGCCTAACCACCGCACCAGCAAATAATGCACCAATTGGAGGGCTAAAAGTGATCACTGAAAACGGCTGGTTTGCCGCTCGCCCTTCAGGCACAGAAGATGCCTATAAAATTTATGCAGAAAGCTTTATAAGCAACCAGCATTTAAATACACTACAGCAAGAAGCACAAGAAATTGTAGCTAAAGTAATTAAATAATCGCAAAATAGCAGCCGTATGGTTGCTATTTTTTTATTAAAGTTGGTTAAATTGGTTTTTGGATATTTTATCTATTAGATGAAATAAATAACATTAGTGTCAAATTCTGGGTTGGAAATTTGCGAAATCCCTCAACTCCCTTACTAAACAGCCTTGCTTAATGTGCTAATCTTGCTTTATTGTTGATACATCCCGACGCAAAAATAAAACAACCATATTCGCACCTTTCGGTATTGTAAAAATTATTGTATTTTTGTATAAAAACCATTCAGGTATAGCTTTGATTTTATTTAAGCTTTAATTCAATGTTTCTTAATAAAATCAACATACTACGGAACATTTTTGGGGGATTTATATTTTGATTAAAGTCTATTTAGTTTCAGCTAGGTTTCGGACGTGTTATCCATTTGTTGTAAAATCGCTACTGTGATAACATCCGAATAAGGGGGGGAATTTTGCAAAAAATCCCCCCCTTTATTATTTGTATCATCCATAATACTTATCTTTTCAAAACCATCTTTTCTTTACTCTGATGTTCAAATTTTTCCCAGAAAAATTTACTTTTGGTCTTAATATTCCAGCTATTTTTTTGTTATGGTGCTACACAAGCAGCGCGAAGAGCATAAGTGGAATTTTGATCATAAGGATCGGTTATCCCATGACTTCCCCAAATCATAAGCCCTTTTCCATTATAACTATCACTACCGGTCGCATTCTTTGCCACACTGTCACTCCAATACCCTTCATATACATCCCAGTCACTCCCTGGATAACCACTACAGCGAATTGAGTCAATTGCCTCCGCGTTCAAATTATTTACCAAACATCCCCATTCATTGAATATACCTCCTTGCCACTTTGTTGCACTTTCTAGGTAACTTAATTGACGACGATAAGTATTTTCATTTCGACCAGGTACTCCCCCACGCCAGCCATGCGCTGGATAGTTCGAGTTTGTGTACTCATTCACTTCGGGTAATCGATAACCACTCCCTAAACTCTGACAATAGTCTTTGATTCGATTCCGAGCATCCACACCATCATCGGTTCCGCTATAGCTAACTTCTGGCTGTGCGATATACCAGCGCATTAGCTTAAATTCGTATAATAACCTGCTTTTACTTTTATCTGCATATAGTCTAAATGTTACAGGTTTAAAACTTTTATCCCCCGGCGTGTTATATCGCGGACCTTTCAAGGTTATCTTTAAGCCTGGCTCGATATGACCATATATTCCAGAGCCGCGAGTTGTTTTATATCTCCAGCCTTGAGTGCTTTCGGCACTAAGTGTTAAACTTACATTTCCTCCCTCTTCTGCAGTAACAATATTGCCATTGGCAATTAATACTTCCTCTGGGGTTATATTTTTAAATAACAAATAAAAAAATAAATTGTGCGCCCCAGTGCTTGGAAAGTTATTTCTGATTATGGAAGATGCACCTTTATAATTTCCACTATTTGATGTGCTCAGTACCTTATAGCCTTTATTAGCAAACCATGTCGGTCCGTCCATATCAACACTTGCATCACCCCATGAAGTATTATCATATGCTAAGTTAGGTTGCGCATATTCAACAGAACAAGGTACCATATTGTTTCGATTCGGTTTTATATAATATATATGTTCACTTGCATCAAAAGTACTTGTATTTGGAATACCGTAACGTGTTGATAATTCACCTGAAGTCGATTTTACTGTTATTTTATAACTTGCAGTACATGATGTACTTAATAATCCGGTTGGATTTGCTTTTACGCTTGCTGTTATATCGTTATCAGCGCTGTCTTCCCATTTTATTGTTACACTTCCTGTAGCACTAGCTCCTGTTTCTGCATCCCCATCATCATCACCAAAATAATAATAGGGAGCACCAATTAACTGATTTAAATCAATGCGCGGATAATCACTATTCCCTGCCGTTGGTAAAGGTACCACTGTTTTTATATCACTAAACCTTATTGAGGTTTGCGGTAACTCTATCGGATTTGTGATAGTTGAAACATCATCATTCGCTTTTATTATTGTTCCACTTGATAAACTTATGCCTAATAATGAATTAGTATCATTTATCTTTGTCATTCCACTATCAAAGGTTAAATATGGTGCACTACCATGAATCTCTTTAGAAGTTGTCGCATTTAAGGCTGCAACTATATTGACATTGGACATTAATAACATATTTATGCTAATAAATATTGGCCTTACAAAAAATGATGGAAATAAAAATCTTGAGGATTTTATTGATAAATATGTATTTGCCTTTGAATGAGTCTTTAAATTTACACTTAAATTTGAGTTTGTTTTTGAATAAAAAAGTATTGGTGAATTTGGATTACTTACAACCAAAAAATTGCTCCCGTATTAAAACTACTTTATGGCTAGCTAAATGGTGGGCTGGCCTCTAAATAACTGTATTTTAACATGTTTTCAATCCTTCTATCATGATATATATTTGTTTTATTTTAAATTTTTTCGAAGTATAAATAAGTTAATAGGATTTTGCAAATTTGAAATTAAAGATTTTGTTAGAGAAAGTATTAGATGATATTTTTTTGTGCAAATATTTCCAACATCTCTTTGGATGGCAAAAAACAATGGTTTAAACTATTTAAGTTTGTGTATTTTGGTCCAAAGGTATGTTGCTTGTGAAGAATTAGAATGATATTTACCTTTAATTAACTCATATTGCCATAGTAAAATACCATTGCTTATTTTATTTATAAAACTATCTACCATGTTATAAATTGATAGTAACAATCCACTGTTTACTTTTTCTCACATTAATAATATGAAAGTTTTTAAACTTACAATTTTTTAAAGTACGCTGAACTACTAAATCACGTTCAATAATACTACCTTTAAAAATTCAGTCAAAACTCATTCTTTTACATATACCCTTTCTTCTGAACCAAAGGCTGGATAGTCTATTTCTGATATAAAAAACCGACCATAAAAGGTCGGTTTGTCATTTGATGGTTAATTACTGCTTAGCTTCAATATTATCGCCAACAAGATCCAAATGGATAGTTTTTCCTGGAACTAATTTGCCAGACAATATTTGTTGCGCTAATGGGTTTTCAATCTCTTGCTGGATCGCGCGTTTTAGTGGTCTTGCTCCATAAATTGGGTCGAAGCCGACTTTAGCAAATTGTTCCAACGCCGCATCCGAGATATCCAATTGGTAACCACGTTCATCTAAACGTTTTTCAACATGTGCTAATTGAATTTTTGCAATCGCTTTGATGTTTTCTTGACCAAGTGGATGGAAGACCACTGTTTCATCAATACGATTGATAAATTCTGGTCTAAAGTGTTTAGCAACAACTGTCATCACTAACGCTTTCATTTCGTCATAACTTAGCTCAACTTGACCTTGAATTAGGTCAGATCCTAAGTTTGATGTCATAATTATGACGGTATTACGAAAATCAACCGTGCGACCTTGGCCATCGGTTAAGCGTCCATCATCCAGAACTTGCAGTAAGATATTAAAGACATCTGGATGCGCTTTTTCGACTTCGTCAAGTAAAATGACTGAATAAGGTCGACGTCTAACTGCTTCTGTTAAGTATCCGCCTTCTTCATAACCAACATAACCCGGAGGTGCACCAATTAAGCGAGCAACAGAGTGTTTTTCCATAAACTCTGACATATCTATACGCACCATGGCATCTTCGCTATCAAACATAAAGTTAGCCAGTGATTTGCAAAGCTCGGTTTTACCAACCCCTGTTGGTCCTAAGAATAGGAACGATCCAATTGGTCTGTTTGGATCAGAAAGCCCAGCTCGGCTACGGCGAATCGCATTAGCAACCGCTAATACCGCTTCATTTTGGCCAATGACACGTTTATGTAAAGCATCTTCCATATGTAATAATTTGTCTTTTTCGCTCTCAAGCATTCTAGAAACAGGAATACCTGTCGCTTTAGATAGCACTTCGGCAATTTCGTTATCGGTCACTTTGTTACGCAATAACTTCATGGTTTTGCCTTCTAACTGAGTTGCTGAAACAAGTTTCTTTTCGAGCTCTGGTATTTTACCGTATTGTAATTCAGACATTTTGCTCAAGTCGCCAGCTCGACGTGCTTGCTCTATTTCAGTCCGCGCTTTTTCCAGTTCAGCTTTGATGCTTTGCGTGCCCGAAACAGCTGCTTTTTCTGATTTCCATTCTTCTTCAAGTGATGCATATTCCTTTTCTTTTTCAGAAAGTTCATCATTTAACATCTCAAGTCGTTTTTTACTGGCATCGTCAGACTCTTTTTTAAGCGCTTGTTGCTCAAGTTTAAGTTGAATTATGCGCCTTTCAAGTCGATCTAAAGATTCAGGTTTTGAATCCATTTGCATACGAATACTCGATGCGGCTTCGTCAATTAAGTC
Organism: Gilliamella sp. X-57; assembly: GCF_057063565.1. Taxonomy (NCBI): domain Bacteria; kingdom Pseudomonadati; phylum Pseudomonadota; class Gammaproteobacteria; order Orbales; family Orbaceae; genus Gilliamella; species Gilliamella sp. X-57. Next base: position 67,461 of record NZ_JBXSQI010000006.1, read on the forward strand.
AATTGCTTTATCAGGCAACATACGATCAGAAATATAACGATGCGATAGCGTTGCCGCCGCCACAATTGCTGGATCGGTAATTTGTACATGATGATGCAGTTCATAACGTTCTTTTAATCCACGCAAAATGGCAATAGTATCTTCAACTGTTGGCTCGGCAACATAGACTTTTTGGAAACGACGTTCTAACGCCGGATCTTTTTCGATATATTGACGATATTCATCAAGTGTTGTTGCGCCCACGCAGTGCAATTCTCCACGAGCTAATGCAGGTTTTAGCATATTACCAGCATCCATTGCACCATCACTTTTACCTGCACCAACCATGGTATGGATTTCGTCGATGAACAATATTATGCGACCTTCTTCTTTTGCTAAGTCTTTAAGCACGGCTTTTAACCGTTCTTCAAATTCACCACGATATTTAGCACCCGCAATTAATGCGCCCATATCTAGCGATAAAACGCGTTTATTCCGCAATCCTTCAGGCACTTCGCGGTTAACAATACGTTGAGCTAAACCTTCCACAATGGCGGTTTTACCAACACCTGGTTCACCAATTAATACCGGATTATTTTTAGTACGGCGTTGTAATACCTGAATTGTTCGGCGAATTTCTTCATCACGACCAATAACAGGATCAAGCTTACCTTGTTCTGCTCGTTGAGTTAAATCAATAGTATATTTTTTAAGAGCACCACGTTGATCTTCTGCATTAGGGTCGTTCACGTTATCGCTACCTCTTACTTGATTGACTGCTTGGCTAAATTTGTCTTTATTGACGCCTGATCTTTTAAGAATATCACTTAAGCTACCTTTGTCTTCTAAAGCGGCTAATATAAAGAGTTCTGATGATATATAGCTATCGCCATTTTTTTGGGATAATTTGTCGCATAGATTTAATACGCGAATAAACTCTTGCGATGGCATAACATCCCCACCAATACCTTGAACTTGGGGTAATCGATCAATGGCTTGCGTTAATTCTTGTTGCAAAATAGCAACATTTGCACCAGCAGTAGTCAATAATGGTGTTATACTGCTACCTTCTTGATTAAGCATGGCTGATAGGACATGCACAGGCTCTATATATTGATTGTCTTTACCCAATGCAATAGACTGCCCACTAGCTAAAGCTTGTTGAAACTTGTTTGTTAATTTATCTAACCTCATAGTATTTATCTCCTGAGCAATAGATTTGGATTCAATGCTTAACGCATTCAACCCATTTGCATGCGATCTAAATGTGTGTTGCAAGCTAAATTTCAAGAGCAAATCCACAATATTTTTTATAAAATTTATACAGCAAGATCAGCAAGTATTTAAAACTTAAATAGTGTCAAAAATAAAGGTTATCACGATTCAATCAATTACCACTCAATGTTGTTTTAAATAAAACTTGCAAGATGACAAATCAGCTTTTATCTATTATATTAGCGTCTTTATTTTGTTAGGTTCGCTAACCGTGGTTCGTAATCCATCCCACGTAAAAAAACTAGGAATATAAAATGTTCAAAATAGCTAAAGAGTTTCAATTTGATGCTTGTCATATGTTAGATGGGCACAATAAAAAGTGTCACAATCTGCATGGCCATACTTATCGCTTATTAGTCGAAATTACCGGTGATCTTATCGATACTGGTTCGAGTCAAGACATGGTCATGGATTATGCTGATCTAAAAATGATTGTTAAACAGCATATTATTGATCCACTGGATCACGCTTATCTTTACAACCAAAATAACCCAAATGAGCGCCGTATCGCCACATTACTGCAAGAAATGGAGCGCAAAATCTTTGCCTTTCCATGCCGAACTACCGCCGAAGCAATGAGCAAATTTATATTTGATCGCCTGTCTCAATATTTGCCTATTTCAATGATCAAATTATGGGAAACACCAACTTCATATTGTGAATATCATCGGAGTCCAAAATGAGTGAATTTCGTATTGTTGAAATCTTCGAATCTTTACAGGGCGAAGGTTATAATACTGGCATGCCTGCTGTTTTTATCCGTTTTGCTGGTTGCAATTTAAATTGTGCTTGGTGTGATACTAATTTCCGCCAATTTACCCGGTTTACGTTAGATACGCTGCTTGCTACAGTAAGCGAATATAACAGCAAAAACATTATCATTACTGGCGGCGAACCCACTATGGTCAAAGCGCTACCCGAACTACTGTTATCATTAAAAAATGCAGGTTATTTTATTGCCATTGAAAGTAATGGACTTGGCAAAGTTGATCCGCTTATTGATTATATAGCACTTAGTCCCAAATTTTGCTATCAATCACATTATCAAAAAATTAAGCAAACAACAGCAAATGAAGTCCGAATTGTTACAGAAAAACATGATGATTTTCTTGATTTTTGCCAATATATTGAAAAACAGATTAATGCTAAACGTTATTATCTTTCACCTTGTGAAAAAAATGGCGAAATGAATATGCTTGAGACAATTGATCTTCTAGGAAAAATCAATCAATACCGTATAGATAATAAATGGCTATTAAGTCTGCAAACCCATAAATTTGCCAATATAGAATAATAGATTAGTATCAAATATTAATACTTAAATAACCTTAAAAAACAAAAGTTTTTATTAATTTTAATCAAATAATTAATCTATTATTTGATTAAAATTATGATTATACTATCCCTCATACCCCATTTTATAAAATTAAACACCATGCGTTTTTACTATTATTTATTCTTAACTGTGTTTTCAACTCCAGCCATAGCTTGGGATATGGTTTGTGATAATACGTTAACTTGTCGTGTTATAGAATATAGCGATATGTCTGATACAGGATTGATAAAATCATCAATATTATTTGAGCGAAAAGCGGGCGCTAATCAGCCAGTTGAAATTTATGTTAGAACAAAAAATAGTGAAGAAGATATCGAAATTAAAGACACACAACAATCAGACAATTCATTGGCTCTGTTCATTAATCAAGAATATTTCGGTGAATTAAAAGAAATACGGAACAATATTTATCAGTTATCACAACATCAAGCCACAAAAGTTATTCAGGCGTTTACAAAAAATAATGAGGTTATATTCCGTAACAATAGAAGCAAATCATCCTTTGCTAATAGTGGATTTGATGACGTTATGTTAAAAATGGATAAAAAGCAAGGTCGTATTGGTACAGTTGGTGCAATTGTCGCACATGGCAATAAAAATGAATCAAACGTGTATGCACCAATACCTGTACCTACTATAATAAAAGGTAAAGTAATTGAGCCAGAACAAAGTGAAGAACTTAATATCGCTGAAGTAACCAAAATATTTCCTCAATTCAAAAAACGTTATATACATGAGGCTAAGTGTCATGCTCATGAATTGGAAAATCCTTATTATGATGAAACGCAAGGATATGATAAAAGATTTCGATTAATCAAATTAGATAATCACCACAACTTACTTGAAACTTTATGTTGGTTTGGTGCATATAACTCAGGCAACGCTTATTGGATAATCCCTAACACAGCTAAACCAAACAATAAAAATATAAAATTTATAAATAGCCAAGGTAACTCATACAAAAATGGAACAATATTTAGTATTGCTAAGCTTAGAGCTGAGGGAGATTGTTTAGAAAAATCTAGTTGGACTTGGAATGGGCATAAATTTATCCTTTCTTCTGATATCAGCACAGGTGAGTGCTTGGGTTTTGATGGTGGAGCTTGGGAATTACCTTCTTTTGTTAGCAAAATAAAGTAACAATTAAGTAATAAAAAGTTTTCAGGGTTTACAGGCGGTTTAGACATTGTACGCTTTATATATTAGCATTTTACCGCCGATTTTACACTATGCTTACTTTATAACCATAGATAAAAGTTGACGTTTTTTAGCTGAAAAACCACCTTTTATTCAAACCAGATCATTGATGCCATTCTGCCGGTTCTCTTTTCGCGCCGATAAGAAAAGAACTTATCTTGTTCAGTATAAGTACAATAATCACCACCAAAAATCTGTATTATTCCCAGCGCTTGTAAGCGTTGTTTAGCAATTAAATAGAGGTTGGCTAGATATTTTTGTTCAGTTGGATTGATTAATTTAAATGCTTCTTGTGCTTTTCGATCGACTTTTTCAAATTGCTGTTTAACTTCAAGACCAACTTCGAATTTTTTGGCACTAATTGCCGGCCCCATCCAAGCGATGATATTTGATGGTGAGCTTGAAAATTTTTTGATGGTTTCTTCTAATATGCCGTTACATAACCCTCGCCAACCGGCATGTGCGGCAGCAACTTCATCGCCTGTTTTTGTGCAAAAGAGTATTGGCATGCAATCTGCGGTTAATACCACGCAGACTTGCTTTGGTTGATTAGTATATGAAGCATCAGCTTCAAAAGTTTGATAGGAATTGATATTGCTGCTGGGTGCTTGTAAGGCAATTTGTGATATATCTAGTGCTATAGTGCTATGGGTTTGCACTAACCAATACGGTTCGCTTGGTATTTGTTCGACTTGAGTGATTCGACGACGATTTTCAGCAATATGCTCTAGATTATCACCAGTTCGATCACCCATATTTAAACTCGCAAATGGCGCTAAACTAACGCCACCTGTTCGTGTTGAGGTAAACGCATGTATGCTTTTGGGTGCTGTCCAATATGGGTAAATCGATTTAATCATATTTATCACCAATCTAATTCATCTTTATGCTGTTGAGTATCTTCTTGCAATGCTTGAATCAGTTTTTGCATATCATCAGGAATAGGCGCATGCCATTCCATTTGTTCGCCTGTTATAGGGTGATATAAGCGTAACATGGTAGCGTGTAATGCTTGGCGGTCAAAATCGCGTAAGGTTTGAATAAACGATTCACTTGCGCCTTTGGGCGGTCTTGGACGCCCACCATAAAGTGGATCACCAATTAATGGGTGGGCAATATGTGCCATATGCACACGAATTTGGTGAGTTCGACCTGTTTCTAAGCGCAAGCGCAAGCGTGTATGTAGACGGTACTTTTCCATTACTCGATAATGGGTGACCGCAGGTTTCCCCGTTGGAAATACTGCCATATGTGTGCGTTTGGTTGGATGGCGCGTAATAGGCTGATCAACCGTGCCACCTGCAGTAATAATACCCATAACAACCGCTTCATATTCGCGCGTGATTTCACGCAATTGGAGCGATTCAACTAAGTGTGTTTGTGCCATAATGGTTTTAGCAACAACCATTAAGCCCGTTGTATCTTTATCTAGACGATGCACAATACCTGCCCGTGGTACTCGGGCTATATCGGGATAATAATGTAATAAGGCATTTAATACTGTACCATCAGGATTACCGGCACCAGGGTGTACAACTAAATCGCGGGGTTTGTTGATCACTAAAATATCGTCATCTTCATAAACAATATTGAGTTTTATATCTTCGGGTTGATGATAGGTTTCTTCTTCGATTTCAGCATTGATTATTATTTTCTCACCACCGAGCACTCTTTCTTTGGGTTTATTAACTATAACATCGTTGACAGTAACTTTATTATTCACAATCCAATCTTTTATTCTTGAACGTGAATAATCAGGAAAAAGCGCTGATAATGCTTGATCTAAACGCATCCCTAGTTGGGTTTGTTCTATTTCAGTTGATAATTTTAACTCGTGCATGTGTAATTTATCTATTTTAAGCTGTTTTGTTTTAGAGTATTATATACCAATCATCGCCTTTAATGTTTAATTATATTTGGATTGAAAACTGAATGAAATTGCGTTTACACTCTTTGTTAGCTATCGCTTTAAGTGGTATGTTAATTGGCTGTACTTCTTCCAAGTCCGATGTTGAAAATATGCCCGAAATTGAACTACATAACAAAGCGAAATCATATCTCGAGAATGGTAATATTAAATCCAGTATCACTGTCTTAGAGGCTTTGGACAAGAATTATCCATTTGGTCCCTATTCTCAACAGGTACAACTTGACTTGATTTATGCTTACTATAAATCAGGTGATTTAACACTAGCTGTTGCGTCAATTGACCGATTTTTAAAACTAAATCCAACGCATCCAAACATTGATTGGGTTATTTATATGCGCGGTATTTCGAATATGGCGCAAGATGATAATATGATTCAAGGGTGGTTCAACGTTGATCGTTCAGATCGCGATGCTGATTATGCCGCAGCAGCGTTTAAGGATTTTACTTATTTAACGACAAGCTTTCCAAACAGTCAATATGCCGCCGATGCGCAAAAACGCCTTGTGTTTTTGAAAAACAGATTGGCTCGCTATCAATTAAAAATTGCGCAGTTCTATACAAAACGCGGCGCTTATGTCGCAGTGATTAATCGTGTGACAGAAATGCTAGTTACGTTTCCAGATACCGATTCAACTAAAGAAGCATTGCTTTTAATGCGCAATGCCTATAACGAGTTAGGCCTAGTTGATGAAGCCCAAAAAGTCGAACAGTTGATTCTAGCAAATCTTGAAAATATGCCTAAAGAAGAACAACGTTCGTTATTATCACGCTTTACCAGCATTTTTAATGGTGGTTAGATATTCTAAATTTAAGATCCCGTTTTTGGCTAATTTTGTATGACTTCAATTGCTATTTAATTAGGCTTAAATAGCAATTAATTCTTTTTATTCTCACCCTTTATGCCTAAACTGTTACAGTTTAAGCATGTTATTTAACATTAGCAATAAAATATACTCAATAGTTTACAATTTATTATTCTTTAAATTTGCTACCGCAAGAAATCAATATCTTGATTCATATATCGTTTGTAAAACGTGTCAATAACCAATACAATTAGCAACATATTTTTATTAGCAATAATAGATAGGACATTAACTGGTCATGCAAGAACAATATCGCCCAGATGAAATTGAAGCCACTGTGCAAAAACACTGGCAAGACAATAAAACTTTTCACGTTACCGAAGATCCATCAAAAGAAAAATATTACTGTTTATCGATGCTACCTTACCCGTCTGGGCGTTTGCATCTTGGTCATGTTCGCAATTACACCATTGGTGATACCATTTCACGTTACCAACGCTTAAATGGTAAAAATGTACTACAACCAATTGGTTGGGATGCGTTTGGTTTACCTGCTGAAGGGGCTGCTGTTAAAAATAATACTGCACCGGCAAAATGGACCTACGAAAATATTGCCTATATGAAAAAGCAATTACAGCTTTTAGGCTTCGGTTATGATTGGGATCGCGAAGTAACCACTTGCCGTCCAGAATATTACAAATGGGAACAATGGTTTTTTACCAAGTTATACGAAAAAGGCCTAGTTTATAAAAAAACATCTGCGGTTAACTGGTGTCCAAATGACCAAACCGTACTTGCTAATGAGCAAGTGGTTGAAGGTTGCTGTTGGCGTTGTAGTACCCCTGTTGAGCGCAAAGAGATCCCGCAGTGGTTTATTAAAATCACCGAATATGCTGAAGAGCTACTTAATGATTTAGATATCTTAGAGGACTGGCCAGAGCAAGTTAAAACTATGCAACGTAACTGGATTGGTCGCTCTGAAGGGGTTGAGTTTGATTTTGCTGTTGAAAATTATGCAGATAAATTACGCGTTTATACAACACGCCCCGATACTTTAATGGGGGTGAGCTTTGTCTCAGTTGCCGCAGAGCATCCTCTTGCACAATTAGCAGCAAAAAACGATCCTAAAATTGCTGAATTTGTTGCTGAATGTAAAAATACCAAAACAGCCGAAGCCGATATGGCAACCATGGAAAAGAAAGGTATTGCAACGGGCTTTTATGCTATCCATCCATTAACAGGAAAAAAAGTCCCTGTTTGGATTGCTAACTTCGTGTTAATTGAATATGGTACTGGTGCAGTCATGGCGGTACCGGGTCACGATGAACGAGATTATGAGTTTGCCTCAAAATACAATTTACCAATTAATCCTGTTATTTTAACTCAAGACGGCAATGCACCCGACTTGTCTGAAAAAGCATATACTGAACATGGCAAATTATTTAATTCTGGCGAGTTTGATGGTCTGGATTTTGAGCAAGCATTTAATGCTGTTGCCGATAAATTAATTGCGTTAGGCATTGGTCAACGAAAAGTTAATTACCGTTTGCGTGATTGGGGCGTCTCACGCCAACGTTATTGGGGTGCGCCTATCCCAATGGTGACGCTTGAAGACGGTACAACTATTCCAACACCAGAAGATCAGTTACCGGTTATTTTGCCAGAAGACGTCGAAATGAACGGTATCACTAGTCCAATTAAGGCCGATCCTAACTGGGCAAAAACAATGGTGAACGGTCAGCCTGCTCTACGTGAAACCGATACGTTTGATACCTTTATGGAGTCATCTTGGTATTATGCCCGTTATACTTGTCCACAATTTGACAAAGGTATGTTAGACGAAAAAGCAGCTAATTATTGGTTGCCTGTCGATCAATATGTCGGTGGTATTGAACATGCGATTATGCATTTGCTTTATTTTAGATTTTTCCATAAATTAATGCGTGATTTTGGTTTAGTTTCGTCCGATGAGCCAGCAAAACGCTTACTATGCCAAGGCATGGTATTAGCCGATGCGTTTTATTATACCAGTCCAACCAATGAACGCATCTGGGTTTCACCAACCGAAGTCACTATTGAACGTGATGAAAAAGGTCGCATTGCTAAAGCCGTTGACAAACATGGCAATGAGCTAGTCCATGCGGGTATGACGAAGATGTCAAAATCCAAAAACAATGGTATCGACCCTCAAGAAATGGTTGAAAAATATGGAGCCGATACAGTTCGATTGTTTATGATGTTTGCTTCGCCAGCGGATATGACATTGGAATGGCAAGAGTCCGGTGTTGAAGGCGCTAACCGATTTATTAAACGTGTGTGGCGTTTAGTGTATGAACATACCCAAAAAGGTCAAATCGCTAAACTTGATATTACAGCCTTAGATAGTGAACAAAAATCATTACGCCGTGAGCTACATAAAACCATTGCGAAAGTGAGTGATGATATTGGACGCCGCCAAACGTTTAATACCGCGATTGCCGCTGTCATGGAGTTTATGAACCGCTTACAAAAAGCACCACAAGAAACCGAACAAGATCGTGCGCTAATGAGTGAGGCATTAAATGCGATTGTTCGTTTGCTTTACCCTATGATGCCACACGCTTGTTTTGCTATGTGGCAAGCTTTAGGCCATAACGAATCGATTGATAATACAACTTGGCCTGTTGCTGACCAATCAGCAATGATCGAGGATGAAAAACTTATAGTTGTGCAAATCAACGGTAAAGTCCGTGGTAAATTTACGGTGCCAGCTAATGCCGATCAAGATTTTGTTGTGTCGCAAGCGAAACAAGAGCCTAACATCCAAAAATACTTGAGCGATGTTACTATCCGTAAAGTAATTTACGTTCCAGGTAAATTATTAAATCTTGTTGTGGGTTAATATTGTTTAATAACTAAATTTAGGCGGTTATAGATATGAAAAAGTATTTAGCATTATTTATGTTATTAGCGATATCCTTAACAGGATGTGGATTTCATTTGCAGCATGAAACAGAAGTGCCTGAGCGGTTTAAAACGATGTCTTATGTAAGCTATGACCCTTATGGCCGACTGTCTCGCGATATTAAAGAGTTATTACACGATAACAAAGTGACTTTAACTACTAATAATGCTACAAGTCAGGTACCATCGTTAAGAATGTTAAGCGAAAATCTAAGCCGCAATACTATTTCGATTTATCAAGATGGTAAAGCAGCTGAGTATCAATTGGTATTAACCGTTGAAGCACAAGTTGTTATTGCTGGTCAACAAATATATCCAATTAGTGTACGTGTATTTAGGACATTTTTTGATAATCCATCTGAAGCGTTGGCCAAAACTGTTGAGCAAGATTTAATTGAAAACGAGATGTTTAAACAAGCTGCTAAACAAATCATCCGTAAATTAAAATCGATTGATGCGGTAAATTAACGTTGTCATGATTAAAATTAGTGTCGATCAAATTAATCATAAATTAGGATCACCCTATTATTTAATTTTAGGTAGTGATCCTTATTTACAACATTATGCGAAAACTGAGTTACGGAAAGCTTTTACTCACGCAGGTTTTGATGAACAGCTTACGTTTGTTATTGATAATCAAACCGACTGGAACGCAATTTTTGATAGCTGTCATGCGATGAATCTATTTTCTACCAATACTTTAATTTTACTTGATTTCGGTGACGGTTCGTTAAATGCAAGTATTACCGCAAAACTCAATACACTAAGTGAGGTTTTAACCCCTGATATTGCGCTAATAATCACGCTTAATAAAATCACTAAATCGCAAGAAAATACTATTTGGTATAAGGCATTATCAGATAAGCTAACGGTTGTTAATTGTACCACGCCAGATACGTTGCAGTTACCGCAATGGATTAAAAATCATTTGCAGCAACAACATATAATCATTGACCCAAAAGCAATTGAATTGCTTTGCTATTATTACGAAGGTAATTTACTGGCGCTAACGCAAATTATTGCGCAGCTAAAATTGCTGTATCCCGATCAGAGCATTTCGTATGATGAAGTCGAAAGCAATATTAATGATTCAGCGATATTTACACCCTATCATTGGACTGATGCAATGATTGCCAATAAAACTAAGCGGGCTATTCACATTTTACAGCAGTTGAAAATAAATGAATTTGAACCGTTAATTTTGTTGCGGATTATTCAACGCGAGTTGATATTGATGATCAATTTAAAAAAAGGATTGCAACAAAAATCATTGAAACAAGTTTTTGATGAATATAAGATTTGGCAAAATAAAAGAACGATTTATACTAATTATCTAAACCGTTGCCAACTTAAAAGCCTGTTTAATTTATTAGCCAAACTGACTGAAGTCGAAATTAGTTTAAAACATGATAATCAAGCACAAATATGGGATGCTATGTTTAGCTTATCAATGCAGTTTATGGGATTAAATAAATGTTAACTGCGTTGTTAGGTGGAACTTTTGATCCGATACATTATGGACACCTTCGCCCTGCTATTTCGTTAGCTAGCGAAGTTGGGTTAAAACAAATTAGCTTATTGCCCAATCATATTCCACCACATAAACCACAACCCGAAGCGAGTACCGAGCAACGTTTGGCAATGTTAAAATTAGCCATTGAAGATTTGCCCTTATTTGCGTTAGATGTAAGAGAGCTTTTACCTAAAGTCTCAACCCGTCCTTCTTATACCATTGAAACGCTTCAAGCTTGGCGACAAGAAAATGGGGATAGTGAAGGATTAGCTTTTATTATGGGGCAAGATTCATTATTGAGTTTGCCAACTTGGAATAAATGGCAAACGTTACTTGATTATTGTCATTTACTCATTTGTCGTAGGCCGGGTTATGCAAAAAATACCAATAATATTGAACTACAGAAATGGATTGAGATGCATAACACCCTAAATGCACAAGATTTGCATGACTCACCGCATGGTTATATTTTTTTTGCGCATACACCACTTGAAGACATTTCAGCGACTGAAATCAGACTAAATATTAACAATCAAGCCAGTTGTGAAAATTTGTTGCCAGCCAAAGTGTGGCATTATATTCAGCAGCAAGAACTTTATTGTGCAAAGAAATAGTAGAAAGGGCTTTACTTCTGACAGTTTTTTCGGCATTATTTCGCCGCTGTGTTTATATATTTTAAATTCAGTTTTTTTGTGTTTATACTTAACTTTGCTTAGTCATCTAATACAACATCAATCAGATGGTAATAGCACGTTATTGTTTTGCCGTTAAACACTTAAACGTAGCAAAACAGTTAGTCAGTTAAATATATTTAATTTGTATTTATTATTAAGAGGCCCCAATGGCAAAAGAAGATAACATTGAAATGCAAGGTACTATACTTGATACACTTCCAAACACGATGTTTCGTGTTGAACTTGAAAATGGTCATGTCGTTACTGCACATATTTCTGGTAAGATGCGAAAAAACTATATTCGTATTTTAACCGGCGATAAAGTTACTGTTGAAATGACACCTTATGATCTGTCTAAAGCACGTATCATCTTCCGTAGTCGCTAATATCGTTATCAAGATAAACTATTTAAAACTATATAACAGTTTATTTCTCTCTTTTTTAATAAAAAACCGTCGACTTTTGTCGACGGAAAAGTAAAAAATTGGGACTAAACTTGCGAATTAATCTTCTTTAGAAAAGTCCATCTGTTCGTATTTAACCCATTTTGTCTTTTTCACTAGCTTGTAGCCAAAGTAAATCATTAAAAATAATGGTATACCAATATAGGTCGCAATAACACCATTCCAATCAATGGTATCTTGCAAGAAAGCTTCGTAATTTTGACCAAGGGTAATAATTAAGCATAATACAAAAGCGAAAATAGGGCCAAATGGGAAACAACTTGATTGATACGGTAATTGATTAACATCCTTACCTTGAATAGTGTAACCCTTTCTAAAACGATAATGGCTAATCGCTATTCCTAGCCAAGCAATAAAGCCTGTCATACCTGACATATTAAGCAACCATAAATAAACAGCCTGATCTTTGTACATCGAGGTTAAGAAACAAAGCATGGCCACAAATGTTGTTGCAAACAACGCAGCACGAGGCACCCCTGATGATGATAAGTTTGCAAATATTTTAGGCGCTTTACCTTCTTTAGCAAGTGCATATAGCATGCGGGTTGAAGCATACAGCCCTGAGTTACCCGCAGATAATACGGATGTTAAAATAACTGCATTCATTAATGCCGCAGCAGATAATAATCCTGCATGTTCAAATACAAGGGTGAATGGACTAACACTGACATCAGTTTCATCGTTACGTAGTAAATTAGGATCAGTATAAGGAATAATCAAGCTGATAACTAAAATCGCAAAGATATAAAATAACAAGATTCGCCAAAATACTTGTCGCATAGCTTTAGGGATGTTTTTTTCTGGATCTTTTGATTCACCCGCTGCAATACCTATTAATTCAGTACCTTGGAATGAAAATCCAACCACCATTGCTACACCAATCATTGATGAAAACCCACCCGCAAAAGGAGCTTCTTTGATAGTCCAATTTTGCCAACCAGCCACTTCGACGCCTCGAAAGATGCCAATAATCATTAATAAACCAACTACAATAAAAATAATCACAGTAACAACTTTAATTAATGAAAACCAAAATTCTGCTTCACCAAAACCTTTAACTGAAATATAGTTTAAGCAAAAGATGATACTTAAAAATAATAAGCTCCATAACCAGCTATAAGGTCCTGCATCAAACCAATAAGAGATAACTAATTGAGCTGCAACTAAATCTACAGCAACCGTAATTGCCCAGTTGTACCAATAGTTCCAACCAATGGCAAAACCAAAGGCTTCATCGACATAACGTGAACCATAAGTTGCAAAAGTACCTGAAACAGGCAAATAAGCTGCTAGCTCACCAAGGCTGGTCATTAAAAAATATACCATCACACCTATAATGGCATACGAAAGCAATGCACCTCCAGGACCTGCCTGAGCAACGGTTGCCCCTGATGCGACAAATAGCCCAGTTCCGATCGAGCCACCAATAGCTATCATGGCTAAATGGCGGGCTTTTAAATCTCGTTTTAATTTGTTTTTCATAATCATTTTCTTCTGTCTAAAAAGATCAAATTTATCTGTAAAATTAGCCACTTATTTGATGTATAAAGATATATGTGGCTAAAATCTATCTCAAAAATTTATTGATATTTATCACTAAATAATGAAGTGCGGGAAGTTTATCAAAAAAACTACTGTGCGAGATAAATAATTCTAATAATCGGACTGTTTTGTTAAATTTAGGCAATACTTAACCTTTAGTTAGCTGTTCTAACTGTGTTAAATAATTCATCGCTTGCATTCTATTATTACCGCACATTTCGATGCTAGGTTTTAATCGACCACAAACTGTAGGCCTTGATGGGTGTAAAAATAATTTACATCGATAATTATTATCTAAATGAATGCAAGCAACGCCAGCAGGCTTCCCTTTAGGCATACCAGGAATAGTTGATGAAATCGATGGCGCAATACAACAAGCACCACAGTTTTGCCTGCATTTGAATAAATCTGCCATAGTTTTTCTTTAATTTAAGGTGCTTGAATAAATTTTGATGGTGACAATAGCAAGTTAGCGGTAAAATAGCGAGCTAATTTTTAACTCTTTTTATTAATTGTGAAGAATAAATATTATGGCTAAAGCAAATGAAATAAAACGTGGCGATGCAGTCGCCTTTAATGGCAAATTATTACTGGTTAAAGATATTGATGTCCAAAGCCCAAGTGCTCGTGGTGCAAGTACACTTTATAAAATGCGTTTTACCGATGTCAAAAATGGCGGTAAAGTTGAAGAGCGTTTTAAAGGTGATGATATCCTCGAAACAATTGAACTATCGCGCCGTCCTGTTAGTTTTTCGTATATTGATGGCGATGAATATGTGTTTATGGATAACGAAGATTTTACGCCTTATATCTTCAAAAAAGAGCAAATAGAAGATGAGCTATTATTTATTCCTGAAGGTGGTATGAATGGTATTCAAGTGCTAATGGCGGATGGTGAAGTCCTTGCTTTAGAATTACCGCAAACGGTTGATCTCGAAATTGTTGAAACTTCGCCAAGTATTAAAGGGGCGTCAGCCAGTGCGCGAACTAAACCAGCTACGTTATCAACCGGACTTGTTATCCAAGTTCCTGAATATATTGATAACCACGAAAAAGTTAAAATTCATATTGCTGAACGCCGTTATATGAGCCGTGCCGAATAACCAATAAAACTCTAATGAATATATATAATCAAAATAAACTACACAAACGATTGCGTCGCTTGACTGGCGAGGCAATCGCTGACTTTAATATGATCGAAGAAGGTGATCGTATTATGGTTTGCTTATCAGGTGGTAAAGATAGTTATACTTTGCTTGATATTCTAATTAACTTGAAAATCAGCGCACCAATAAACTTTGAGCTAATTGCCGTTAATTTAGATCAAAAGCAGCCTGGTTTCCCCGAACACGTTTTGCCTCAATATTTACAATCCCTAGGTATTGAATACAAAATCGTGCAAGAAAACACCTATGGTATTGTCAAAGAAAAGATCCCAGAAGGTAAAACAACTTGCTCGCTTTGTTCACGGCTGCGCCGAGGAATTTTATACCGCACAGCCACCGAACTTGGCGCAACAAAAATTGCCCTTGGTCATCATCGTGATGATATTTTAGAAACACTGTTTTTAAATATGTTCTATGGCGGTAAACTCAAAGCAATGCCACCGAAGCTAATGAATGATTCAGGTGAACATATCATTATTCGACCACTAGCTTATTGCAAAGAAAAGGACATTGCCAAATACGCTGAAATTAAACAATTTCCGATTATTCCTTGTAACCTTTGTGGTTCACAACCGAACTTACAAAGGCAAGTAATTAAAGAAATGCTCAATGAATGGGATAAAAAGTTCCCCGGACGCATTGAAACCATGTTCCGAGCAACACAAAATATCACCCTATCCCATCTGTGTGATACCAATTTGTTTGATTTTAAAGGAATTAAAAAAGGTGATCTTGCTGTTAATGGTGGCGATATCGCTTTTGACCGTGAAGATATCACACCAATCGGAGGCTTTGATGCTTCAGAGCTTAAAGATCAAGATATGATTTTATGGAAAGAAGCAAAATAACTCGTTAATATCACCATCGATAATAGTTATTTTTCAATTAATGCCACTAGTGTGGCATTAACTTTTATTTATATTACACAACAAACTTAACAAGCTGATATTTTAAAAAAGTTTAAGATCAGCCATACTTGAAATAAAATATCAATATTTAACCCGTTAAGTTAACCATTTTTGCCAGCATTGGTTGACTATTTGTTTTTCTTGTATAAAAAGTGAGTTATCAACCGTGCTAGGTTGTAATTGTAAGGCTAGTTGATGAATTTTATTGCGCATGTCGATATAAGCTTGTGTTAGCAGCTGTGCTTCATAACTGTTCATGATTTGATAATTTGTCGCAAGTTCTAAAATTCGCACATTATCGCTCCAAGCCGTCATTTTAGGATATTGATGAGCATAATTAAGCACAAGATATTGCGATAAAAACTCAATATCCCCAATTCCCCCTTCGTCAATCTTTAAATTAAATAATTTAGCTTGTGTCGTGCCAAGATGACTTCTCATTTTTTCACGCATTTGCCGAACTTCAGTTTTTAGTGTGTTTTCATCACGCTTTTTACAAAGTACATTATGACGAATTTGGTTAAAGCGTTTTATTAATTTATCTTCACCATAGACTGCTCTAGCTCGCACTAATGCTTGATGTTCCCATGTCCACGCTTCATTCATTTGGTAATCTGCAAACGAATCTAAACTACATGCAAGTAGCCCAGCATCGCCCTGAGGGCGAAGCCTTACATCGATTTCATATAAAATACCAAAGCTAGTACGCACATTAAATAAATGAATAATTCGCTGAACTAAACGCAAATAAAATTGACGGCTATCGATCTGTTTATTTCCATTAGTCATGCTATTGACTGGACAATCGTGTAAAAAAACCAGATCTAAATCAGACCCATAACCTAGCTCCCAGCCACCTAATTTACCGTAGGCAACCACAACTAAGCCTTTATCATTATCGCCCAAATGCTCTGGTTTGCCATAACGAGCAAGCATTTGGTTCCATGCCATTTGTAAAACAAAATCAAGTAATGCCTCAGCCACATAGGTTAAATGATCGCTGACTTTCATGGTTGATAAGACTTGTTCAACATCTGCCGCTGCAATATGCAGTAATTGCATCTGCTTAAATTGGCGTAAAGCTTCAAGTTGTTGTTCTTCATCATCCAACTGAATGCGTAATAAATACTGATAAAGCTGGCTTTTATATTCATTAGGTGCAACGGTTTGGTACAGCGAATTGATATCAATAAGTTCATCTAATAATATAGGATAATGAGCAAGTTGATCGCTAATCATTGGCGATGCACTACATAAACGAATTAACTGTTTTAATGCAGTCGGATACTCCAATAACAACTCTAAATAAGTCGTGCGACTAACAATATTAATTATCAATGGTAAAATTCTTGGTAATACCATTAATGCTTGTTTGTCAGCACAACAAGCTTCTAATAGTCTTGGCATTAATTGATCAAGTATTTCTCGTCCACGAACACCAATTGTTCGTTTACTTATATCATCTCTAAATTGCACAAGCATCTGCCAAAATTGATTTGCCTCACTATCTGAATAGTTAGGTAGTATTGCCATCACATCATTTAATTGTAGATCTGGTACCCAAAGATCATCAAATTGATCATTATGCTGTTTATCATTAGAGGAAAATTCAGGCTCTACCTCTCCAATAAGTTCATTGAATATTAAACGATTAATTTGCATTCGTGCCGACAAGTCAGTTGCAAAATCAAACCAATTATTAAAGCCCATACTTATCGCTAAACGTGACTGATCAAGATCATCCTCTGGGAGTGTTTGGGTTTGCTCATCACGAATCGCTTGCAGTAAGTTTTCGCAACGGCGCAAAAAAAGGTAATTTTCGCGTAACGTCGATACTTCTTGATCGCTCAGTAATTGTTCATGCTCAATGACCTGTAAAGCAGATAATAATGAACGAGTTTGTAGGTTCACCACTCGACCACCGCGAATAAGCTGAAAAACTTGTACAATAAACTCTATCTCACGGATGCCACCTGCCCCAAGTTTAATATTGTTTTTTAAACCACGGCGACGGACTTCGCGTTCAATCATGCTTTTCATATTACGCAATGATTGTAAGACGCTAAAGTCAATATAACGACGATACACAAAAGGTTTTAGCATTTGGTAAAGCTCTTTAGCATAAGGTGCTTGCTCATCACCCAGTACTTTTGCTTTAACCATCGCATAGCGTTCCCAGTCACGTCCTTGTTCTTGGTAATAATCTTCCATAGCCGCAAAACTTAATACTAAAGGCCCTCCATCACCAAGCGGGCGCAAACGCATATCTACACGGTAGACAAAACCATCTTCAGTAATTTGATCAAGTGCTTTAATTAAACGTTGACCTAATCGAGTGAAGAATACTGCATTATCTAACTCTCTCCGCCCTCCTTGTGTTTGCCCATGCTCCGGATAAGTAAAAATCAAATCAATATCAGACGAAAAATTAAGTTCTCCCCCGCCTAGTTTGCCCATCCCTAAAATCAGTAATGGCTGTGGCTCACCTTGACAATTACAAGGTGTTCCCCACTCTTTACAACTAAGCTCATAGAGCCAATCACGAGCTGTAATAATGATCACCTCTGCCAGTTCACTCAATTGTAATAAAATTTGCTCATCATTGCTGCTATGTGTTAATTGAGACCACGCCAACCGGACTAAAATATAACGACGAAATTGTCTTAATATCTTCATTAATTCAGTTTCATCTGAAACTGCTGTTAATTTTTCACTCAACCAATTTTGGTAATATCGTCTTTCGTCGGCTTGTGGTGGATTTTTTATGATGTCAGAAAGCCACAGTGGAAATTGATAAAAAGCATCCACCAAAAAATCACTGTGTACTAAAATATCAAGATTAGCTTCCACCTCATTTGGGGTGCATTGCTTAAGTTGAAAGGTAATTTTTTGCTTTTGCTGTTCAAGCAAAGTGGAAAGCAAGTGGTTAAGTTCCAACATGGGTAAACTCTCTTAGAAATATTTTTACTAAAAGTAAAATCACTAAAATAGAACCATATTATAAATAACTTTTACTATTGATATAGTATTTTATATACAAAATGAAAACTTGCAGAAAAATAATAGATAATGCATACAAAAAATAAAAACTGTTTCAAGTTATTAGTCTTATCTTTGCCATATCAACAATACACATTTTGGAACGAGAGTTTTTTGCTAAGACAGCATAATTACCTTAATCCTAACAAAGACATGCCATAACAAGAGGAAGTAAAAATTTCAGGTATCGCTCTATATAATCAACAACAATATATAATACAAGACAGTACTACTTATTATAGCGCCACACTTGCTGTGCTTAATGTAAAATGTTGCCATTAATAATAACAGAAATTGAACTTGCTTAATGCCAATTTTACCAGCTCAATTTCTGTTAAGTTAATTGGTGTAAGTCCTATTCAGGTGATAGCTTAACAAAACAGGATAAATTAGCTTTTTTACTAAAAAATGCCCTGGCTGTTTTGCGGACAACACCACAACCCGTTACACTTAAAATAAGAAATAATAATATAATATCGGCTATAACTATGACCAGCATTTCATTGTTTGTTAATGAGTTTGCCATCTTATCAAACCATTTTAGACAATATATATTTATAGAGATGACAATTATTGCTATTAGTAATGTCAACATAAAAGCAATAGCAGAACTAAAAATTAATGACTTCACTTGCAATTTATCATTAACTGCCATAAATTTTTTTCGTAAAGCAAAATAACCGATCATATTTATAATCAGCAAAAAAGCTGAATAAAACATAATAATTACAATATTATGTTCAAAGGGGGCTGTAGAATCTAGGGGATCTTTAGGAATGAAAAAGAAATTTAAACAGAACAAGACAATAGCTAGATAATAAAAATTAAACAATAAAATAAATAAAGATAAATGAATTTTTTGACTATTATCTGAGGATAATACAATCATATCTGACTCTGTTACAAAAGCAGTCCGAAGTAGCTTTATCCCTAAATAAATCGCCACTGTTATCCAAATATAACAAGCTAATCTAAATATGCCTATATAGAGACTTTCTATATGGGGAAAATAATATGGCGCTATAGCAGAATATAAAAATCCAAGAACCTGTCGCTCAAATAGAACTTGACAACCATTGATACCTATTATTATCAAAAAAACAATTAAGCATACACAAAGCAGATTCTTTTTATTAGCCCGATAAACCGAATTCTTGTGCAATATTATGGCTGAAGTAATAAAAATTAAAACTAGATTTGCTAGCTGATTAAAAATATTAGGCAAAACTATATGAATAATTAATGATACAAAAGAATCGGCCCAAATATATGGGTTAAGCTTTGCATAACTGAAAACCATATTGTCAAAAAGAAGTTCTCGCCCAACCAAAAAAGTGCTATCTAGCACCCCATACAACAGTACAAACAAGAACGGTAATTTAAAAAAGGAGAGTTTTGTCATTTTACTTTTCATTCAATTAATTAACAGTTAGATTTGCAATCAACATTAGTTTCAACTTTGTATTGATCTCACTAAAAGCAAATTTTTTTACAGAGTTAATGGACGATAATGCCATTTGCCATTGAGTAAATTCAGGTTCAAGAGGAAGATATTTATCTATTAGAATATAATTGATTTGATTTAGTGTCTGTTGGTATAGTTCCAGATCATTAACTTCTAACGCATACTCTTCGTTTTGTTGCCAAAACTTTAATAGCTGCACCAAATCTTGATGAACTTGTGGATCAAACTGGCAGATTTTTAATGGCGCATTTTTGAGTAAGCGATAACCTCTAGCGGCTTTACTTTGTGAAAAAAGATGCAAATTAAATCGACTTAATTCAAGCGCAAAATTGAGTAAATCCTGCTTATTACCTTGTTTGATCTCTAATTCGACCTCTTGAATTATTTTAATTTTTCCATTTGAGTGAATTTCACCTTGATCTAATGCTATTTCAATTTCGCTACTTGCAAACGAAATTAACCAAACTTGACGTTTAAAGTCAGTCGAAAATAACGGTAATAAATCTTGCTGTAATCCCTCAATATCACAATTATCAGGCAATGCCGAATAAGGTAATACGGTTAAATCAGGCTCTGAAGTAGGTAAATCAGCATTAAACTCAGCTCGCTCGTGTAAACCCGCAATAGTTTTTTTATCACGTTTCAAGGTGATTTCAAAATGAGTTCTCGTGCTGTCATTGCTTGTTCTGACCCGTAAACCACATCCATGATGACGCAAATAATAGTCCACTGTATCATAATAGGTGTTACAAAGTGTTAATTGCGAGAATGTACGTTTTTGATTTGATATTGCAGAAAACTCTAGCTCATCAGAGTGCGCCCATTGATTTAAATAAAGTTGCAACGCAGCAATATCACTATCATTTATTTCAAACTTTAATTCAATTTCGTTACTCATTAATCTATTTTTTATTCGTTACTATGATTCATCTATTGTTTAGTTATTATGTAAAGCAATCAATGACGGACAAATTAGGCATTAAAAAGTACTGTCAATTAATGTTCGTGAACTCGATTACCAATTACTTTACGACACGAAATGGATTAATTGGCTTAGGTTTGGATTGTTCGGATTGTTGAGTTGAGGCTTCACGCTGAGCATGATATTGCGGCTCATCTTCAAATCCCATGCCAACGCCATTTTCGCGTGCATAAATAGCCTCAATTGCAGCCATTGGCACCACAATGTGTTGGGGTACGCCAGAAAAACGAGCATTGAATTCAATTTGTTCATTAGTAGATAAATATTGGCCTACCGATTGCGGGGCAATATTTAAAACGATTTGATTGTTTTGGATAAATTCCTGCGGCACTAATACACCATATACCGAAGTATTCACTACAATATAAGGCGTTAAGTCGTTATCTAAAATCCAATCATAAAAAGCCCTAAATATGTAAGGGCGACGCGGGGTCATTTGCTCAAGTTCCATTAAGGCCACCTTGTCTAAAATTATCGTAAATAAGGATAAATTTAATTGATTAAGATCTTATCTTTTTTTCTTCTTCAGTTAATGAATTAACAAAAGCAGGACGTTCAAAAATTCGCGCCATATAGCCTAAATAATTCTTTTCAGCTATTTTTGGTAATTCAATGTCAAGCAGAGGTAATCGCCAAAGTAATGGCGCAAAGTAACAATCACTTAATGTAAAATCATCACTCATAAAATAATCTGCTTCTTTAAACATAACCGAGATGGAAACAAGATCATCAAGAAGATTTTTTCGTGCTGTTTTAGCTGCATCGCTATTAGGATCGGCAATGATTGTTTCGTAAGCACTGTACCACTCTTTTTTAATTCGATACATCGTTAATCTAGAATTCGCTCGAACAATCGGGTAAACTGGCATTAATGGCGGATGAGGAAAACGTTCATCAAGGTATTCCAATGCAATATGTGGTTCATATAACGTAAGATCTCGATCAATTAAAGTTGGAATTGAACCATATGGGTTAAGATCCAATAATTCTTGCGGTAAATTATCTGCCGTTACAAACTCTATTTCCGCAGTTACCCCTTTTTCTGCCAGAACAAAACGGATCTGATGTCCGTAAATATCTGTTGTATCACAAAATAATGTCATCACAGAACGTTTATTAACAGCAACAACCATATCCACTCCAAATATATAAAATTAAAATAAGTTTTATTGATGACCATTCTAACAAATTGAATAACAAATTTGTTAAAAAAAATGAATTTTCTTACGTTATTTTCTTGAATAATACAATATTGAAAAAAAGTTTCAGAAAAGCATACGTTTTAATATAAAAGATTGCCAAATGAGTTAGATTCGTCAAATTTAAGAAAATTTATCTGTTTGCCGATAGCTTTTCATCATTCCAAGTCACTTAATCAAAAAAAGGAATGTTTTTTAATAGACAAAAACCAGCATAAAAAAACCCAGCCAATGCTGGGTTTTTGAAACAAAGTTGTAACGTTTTTGTAATATCGAAATTAACGTTTGCTGAATTGTGGACGACGACGTGCTTTGCGTAGACCCACTTTTTTACGTTCAACTTGACGTGCATCACGAGTAACGAAACCTGCTTGACGTAATGCAGAACGTAAAGTTTCATCATATTCCATTAATGCACGAGTAATACCGTGACGAATTGCACCAGCTTGACCTGAAATACCACCACCTTTAACCGTGATATAAAGATCAAGTTTGTCAGTCATTTCGACTAACTCTAACGGTTGCATAACAACCATACGAGCAGTATCACGACCAAAGTATTGCTCTAATGAGCGTTTGTTAATAACGATGTTACCACTACCTGGTTTGATAAATACACGAGCAGCAGAACTTTTGCGGCGACCTGTACCGTAATATTGATTATCAGCCATCTTTTATCCCCTTAAATATCTAATACTTGCGGTTGTTGTGCCGCATGATTGTGCTCATTACCAGCATAAACTTTTAGTTTACGGTACATTGCACGACCAAGAGGACCTTTCGGTAACATGCCTTTTACAGCAATTTCGATAACTTGTTCAGGATGACGTTCAATCATCTCTTTAAAAGTCGCTTCTTTAAGTCCACCGATGTAACCAGTATGACGATAATAGATCTTATCAGTACGTTTTTTGCCTGTTACAGCAACTTTTTCTGCATTGATAACGATAATATAATCACCTGTATCAACATGTGGTGTGTATTCTGCTTTGTGTTTACCACGCAAACGGCTTGCGATTTCAGTAGCTAAACGACCTAACGTTTTACCTGCTGCATCAACAACATACCAGTCGCGTTTAACTGTTTCTGGTTTAGCTGAAAAAGTACTCATTCGTAATTATCCAATTTTTAATTAATCTCACGTTAATAAATCACTTGATTTATTTACACTTTTTGATCAAAACTATTAATTAACTCACCCCTTCGAGTGGCCATATTAATGTTGACAATCGAAAACAACGTTGGGAAGAACGTTGTCGTAACGTGGGTGGCAATATTATACAGAAATAATATAAAAGCGCTAGAGTTAAAAAGAAAAAATCATGGCGATAAGAAACGCTTACTGTTAAACTTTCACTTAACATTAAATAACGACACATATTGATATAAATGGACAATATAATTCTACTTTCTAAAGACGACTATATAGGCAAAGGGTTACACCGCAAATGCTATCATCATCCAATAGATCCTAATAAATGCATTAAAGTTAATTATAATGACGGAGCAGAAGAAGAAACAAACCGCGAAATAGCTTATTATAAACACCTTATTAGGCGTAATATTGCATTTGATGCATTAGCAAAATATTATGGTCCAGTTTCAACCAATTACGGTAAAGGCCATGTTTTCGAGCTTATTCGAGATTATAATGGTGAAATAGCCATACCACTAGAAAAGTACCTTGCTGATAATAAATTAACTAAACAA
The DNA here is from genome assembly GCF_057063565.1 of Gilliamella sp. X-57. NCBI lineage: Bacteria > Pseudomonadati > Pseudomonadota > Gammaproteobacteria > Orbales > Orbaceae > Gilliamella > Gilliamella sp. X-57. Next base: position 91,586 of record NZ_JBXSQI010000006.1, read on the forward strand.
TATTATGATGATTTAGTTGTATCATTAAAAAGTTTAAAATCAGCTTTATTAAAAGATCGCATTATTACAATGACAATCAAAAGCAAGAATATCTTATTTCAGCATTTAAGTGCAGATAAAAGCCGCTTGATTATTATCGACAATATCGGTAATTCAACCCTTATCCCCATTGCTAATTATATTTCTTTTTTTGCGAAAGCTAAAATTGAACGAACTTGGCAACGTTTTTTAACATCAATTATTAAAGAAAATGACCACAATAAATTAATCACACGTTTAGTTGAAGATGTGAAGCAATGATACAAAATTATGCAATATCATCTTTCACATTATCGAGTCTATTTTTTTAAGGTAAATAGGTAATGATGTACTTTAACAATACTTAAACCAAGCCTAATGCTGTTATGCTTTCAAACCATGCGAAAAGGCTTGGGTCGCTTTTTCGCTTTTAGATTCATCTAAATTATTAATAAGTTAACTTAAAAACTTTGAGAGAACCTTAATAAAAAGGCTTTATTTAATAATTAGATTTATGTGAACAAAAATAAATATAACAAAATGTCATTTAAAACGAAATGATCGGCATTTTGGCAAAATCGAAACAGCGAAATCAAGCGATGCGCAAATAATAAAATAAACAACAATAACAAATAAAAAGATCTCAGTTGGATAAACCATACTACGATTATTAACCTGAGTAGCTATAAAAGTAAATTCCGCCACCCCAACAATATAGGCCAAAGACGTATCTTTAATAAGCGATACCCACTGATTGACAAAAGACGGCAACATCATTTTAAGAGCTTGTGGTAAAATGATAAATAAAATAACTTGCTTTTTAGTCAACCCTAACGAAAATGCTGCTTGCCATTGTTCTTTAGCCACCGCAATCATACCGGCATGCACTGAATGACCAATATATGCAGCGCCAATTAAAGATAGTGCACATATCACCGTTGCGATAGCTGGCACATCAACATTAAGCAATACAGGTAATAAAAAGTAAGTCCAAAAAATAAGCATAATAACAGGGATTGCTCTTAAAAAACCAAGTATACCGACTAATAAATAGCGCACTGTTCCTTTTAAGACAGTCAACCCTACACCGGCCAAAATACCTAACAGCGTTGAAACGATAATTGCAGCAAAACTCATTAATAACGTTAAAAAAATGCCTCCGGGAAAGTTTCCCCACATCATATAACTTAAATTGTTATAAATAACCTCTAAACCTTTAAGTTCCATAATTGATTACACCTTACCTATTTGTAATCGTTTTGCTTGATAAATATTACCTAAAGTTCCAACCATCACTATTGCCAAAATATATAATAAAGTCGCAATGGCAAAATCTTGAAAGGTTTTTAATGATTCGGTTTCGACTTGACGTGATACATAAGAAAGCTCTAACACACCAATAGCCATTGTTAACGATGAATTTTTGATAATATTCATATACTGACCAATTAAAGGCGGAAAGGCAATACGAAAGCTTTGCGGTAAAATAATAAATCGCATACTTTGCCACCAAGTTAACCCTAATGCTAATGAAGCCTGTCCTTGCCCTTGCCTTACACCAGCAATGCCGGCTCTAAACTCTTCGGCAATAAAAGCACTGGAATAACACGTTAAACCAACTAAACCAATCATAAATTCAAAGGAAGGCATTTTCAGTGAAAAAAAGGACAACGAAATTTGTGGTTCATCAAATAGCCATAACTTAAATTCAACTGGTAATAAATTACCCACACCAAAATACCAAAAAAAGAGTTGAGGTAATAATGGGGAATAACGAAAAATTGCGTTATACGCCATTACAATCCTTTGAATAATCTTAATCGGGCTTTGTTGAGCAATAACTAATAAAAAACCCAGTAATGTTGAAAAGACGATGGTAAGCAATGAGATAGCTAACGTAACTAAAAAACCATCCCATAACCACCACCAATAACGGGATTGAAGTAATTGCTCGTGCATAACTTACTGACCTTTACCTATTTTAAAATCACCACGAGGCATGGCTGATGTGGTTTCAGGTCCAAACCAACGATTATAAATTGTTAACGCTTGACCATCTTTTTCAAGTGTTAATAAAATTTGGTTCACTTTTTCTTTTAAGCGTTCTTCTCCTTTTGGTATACCTACTGCTTGATATTCTTGGGTGATACTAAATGGCGAAATTTCAAATGCTGCGCGTTGTTCTTCTGGTACATTAGCGAGTAAACCAATTAATTTGGCATCATCTTGAGTAATTGCCTGCACAACACCATTACGTAATGCCGCAAAGGCAAATGGCGTATCATCATAAGAAATCACTTTTGCTGTCGGGTATTTTTCGCGCAGCGTGATTTCCATGACCGTACCTTTATCAGCACCAATACGAAGGTTCTTTAAATCATCGACTGATTTTAAAATACCTTTTTTTGCTATAAATTTTTGACCAGTCGCAAAATAAGGCAGACTAAAATCAACAGTTTTTGCCCTTTCATCAGTTACAGTAAAGTTAGCAACAATTAAATCGGCTTTTTGGGAAGTTAATAGCGGAATTCGATTGGCTGGATTAGTTGGCACAAGATCAATTTTCACATTCAGTGCTTTAGCTATTTCATTGGCATAATCAACATCAAGACCAACAATTTTATTGGTCTTTTCATCAACATATCCAAATGGCGGGTTGCTATCAAACACGGCTATTTTGATTTCCCCGCGTTTTTCGATGTCATCAAGGCGATCTGCGTAAGCTGAATTTGCACCTAACAAACTACTTATTAATGCGACCACTGTTAGTGATTTAGTCAACAATTTCATCCTGATTCTCCCAAATAAAGGTTATGTTATTTTCAGTTAAAGTCTAACAACAAAGAACTGAATGAATAAATAACAAATACTCACATGGTTATAACTTAAAGTTATATCGTTCATGTTTTGAAAAAGAATCCTAGAATAACGGTAATACGCAATACAACAGGTATTTTATAAAATTAATTTACCCAACTATCTCACTATCGACAAAAAAGTAAGCAATTTCTTTTTCAGCCGAGGTTAACGAATCTGAACCATGTACGGCATTTTCGGTCATGCTGTCAGCAAAATCAGCCCGCAAAGTGCCTGCAGTTGCTTTAGATAAATCAGTCGGTCCCATCAATTCCCGATAGCGCCTAACAGCATTTTTTCCTTCTAGCACTTGAACTACTATCGGGCCAGATATCATAAATTTAACTAATTTATCAAAAAATGATTTACCTTGATGCTCTATATAAAAGCCTTCAGCTTGCTCTTTCGTTAATCTAAGCATTTTTAGGGCAATGATGTTAAGTTTTGCTTGGCTGATACGGGTTTCAATTTCACCAATCAATTGCTTTTTAACAGCATTGGGCTTGATGATGGATAATGTTCGTTCAATAGTCATATGCTTGTTCCTAGTTAATCAAGGGTAAAGGCCAGTCGCGAAATTTGCCCGCTTTGGTCTAATAATAATAGATGATGTAAACCTTTTTGAGTTACCGTTATAGCAACTTTTCGATCGTCATGCGTTTGCTCAATGAGGTCACCATCTAAAAACCACCATTTATCACCTATTCCACCTTGTGGTGTTACATCAATGGTGACATCGTGTTGCCCTGGCAAACGCTTTACTAATTGGTTATCCCGTAATCCAATAATATTCAGTGGCAAAAAGATATCTTTACCAAATACAGGACAATTTTTATCAACCTCAGGGAACAACGATTGCCTACGCTCTTTGGGTAACAGCCAATTTTCTAAAGCGATCGGCCAAAGTGCAATCTGTTTTTTATGCGCATTATTACAATCTGCAGACACCCGTTTTCCTTCATCATTGACCCAGATCGTCACCCACCCTGAACGGTAGAGATTGTTATTAAGCTCTGTAAGAGTATCAAGCGTTGGGGGAACCATGTTATTTAATATCCAAGCATTTTTCTGCCGGTGACAGTTTTCATCGTTTGCTGGCAGGACTTGCCCTGATGGCCAACAAATTTTTTCTGAAGTCACCGTTGTCGGTTTTGTTATTAAGGGTAATGATCGATTGAGTCGTCGCTCTTTATTTAATAATAACGAGTTAACCTGTTGTAAAATCGGCACTGCGGTAATACTGCCATATTGTCCAACAACAGGCGTTCCATCTGGACGACCAACCCAAACACCAATTAAATAACGAGAGTTCATACCAACCGCCCAAGCATCACGATAGCCATAACTAGTGCCTGTTTTATAGACAATTTGATGATTATTAACTAGCATCTTGCTAGTGATCCATGCGCTGCCATCGCTAATAAATGGCTTACTTAACAATGGTTCATCTTGCGTAAAACGTAAAGGGCTGACTTGTCCATGACGAGCAAAGGCACTATAGGCACTGACCAAATTATCCATTCTTAATGATGCACCACCTAATATATACGAAATATTAGGGTTATTACCAGTAGATACCAGTGGCAACCCAACACTGGCAAGTTTTCCAGCAAACCGTTTTGGACCATAGAGTTCAATTAACTGAACAGCGGGCAAGTTCAATGAATTTTTTAATGCTTCTGTAGCACTGATTGGACCATAAAAATCTTCATCAAAATTGGTAGGGCGGTAATCAGAACGGATTCGAGGCGTATCTTGCAATAGCGATTCAGAATGAATCATACCATCATCAATCGCGAGTGCATACATAAAAGGCTTTAATGTCGATCCAGGTGAGCGAAGCGCACTTACCATATCAACCTGTCCAAATCGATCTTTATCATTAAAATCAGCTGAACCTACATAGCCTTTTACTGACATATCGGTATGATCGACAACTAAAATAGCCAGCGAAGTTTTGGGTGGTAACTGGTTTTTCCGATTAGTCGCAATATCTTCAAGACTATATTGAAGAGAGTGATCGATATTTGAACGGATTATATCAACATCAGGATATTGCTGACTTAATCTACGAGCTAATAAAGGCGCTAGTTGTGGCTTTTTACGAGGATAAACCCATATATCTTCTTTTCGAACTTGCTCTATAATATCGGATGACCATACTTGATATTGAGCTAATCTTGCTAAAACCTTTTCTCGAGCTTGTTTGGCGCGCTGAGGATACCTATCAGGACGCAAGCGGCTAGGAGCTTGTGGCAATACCGCTAATAAAACCGCTTCGCCACGTGTTAACGCTTTTGGTGCTTTACCAAAATATGACCAGCTCGCAGCCCCCAAGCCTTCGATTGTTCCCCCAAATGGTGCACGGTTGATATATAAAGTTAAAATTTCATCTTTGGTAAAATGTAATTCAAGTTGTAGCGTTCGAAATATTTGTTGTAACTTTCCAGCTATGGAGCGATCGTGAGGATCAAGCAATCTTGCAACCTGCATCGAAATAGTACTGCCACCTGAAATAATTTTTTTATTGGTGATGTTTTGCCAAGCTGCCCGCATTAACGATGCGGGGTTAACACCAAAATGATCATAAAAATGGCGATCTTCATAATTTAGTAACACATCAAGATAATCATTGGGGACTTCATCTAAGTGAATTGGATACCGCCAAACGCCATTTTCATCAGCAAATCGCCAAAGTGGCGTACCATCTTGCGCAAGGATTGTTTGTGTGGATTTATTTGTTGCAATCGACAATGGAAATAAGTGATCGGCAACAAAAAAACTGCCTATTAACAATAAGATGAAAGAAAAAAAACAAAACAGAATGTTAAGCAGGTACTTTTTCATTTTGTCAAAAACTTTCAGAAAACCCTACGTTTTAGTATAAAAAGATACCGCTAACTTTCGTTAGCGGATAATCAATTTGTTTATATTATTAGTCATCAATCTGAATCGATGTATAAATACTATTGTTGCTTTGGCTTATTAGGTTCTACATTGCGTTCAACAATCGACATAACTTCAGTGGATTGACCAATTGCAAACCGATCCGGGCGATACATTGATTCAACATAAGGGTATGGAATCATATAATTACCTGCCGTCACAGCCCTAACTAAATAAGCAACACGAGTGCGATAAGTATCTTCACTCATATAATGATTAATATCAACGGCTGCGACGTATCTATCATCACGAAACTCTTGATATTTAACATCATTGCTATCTTCATCTTTCAACAAATTAGCTAATTCAGGGATCGCCTGTAAACTAACACTGCTGTTAGTTAGATTTTGGTTTTCTAATTCAAGACCAGCAGGTAAAAAGTCAACAATTAACGCATCATGAATAGCTTCTTTATGCGAATTAACATCTAATACAACTGCCATTAAATCTCCCACCTTCATTTGATCAGGTTGAATTTTATTACCTTTCAAATCATAGTAAGTACGTTTAATCGTTAATACATTTTCATCACTGGTTGGCGCGGGGGCATTTTTACCATAGCCTGACACTGTGAATTTGATATAAAGCGGCTGTGCGTCTTGTGGATTTGAAATCGTTAAGCCACTTGCTAAATTAACAAATCCAAAAGAACGCGATAATGTCGAATCAACCTGATTTGACTGTGCATTAATCACAACATTAAACTTGTGTGAAGATTTATGTTGATCTAATGACCAGCCTGCTACAAATAATGCATTAAGTTCCTGTGTTGAAAAATAACGAGTATCATTAAGTAGATCAGATAAATGAATTAAATAATCAGCTTGTTTATCAACACTTAACCCGTTTTCAATCAACAATGATAAGACTAACGCATTATCACGAATCGCACTACCATATTCGCCAAGCCAAGCATATTGATTATCATAATTGGTTGTAAATACTTGTGGCATCAAGCTGTTATAGACGTTGTCAAAACCAGCTAATTTAGCAGATAGTGCTAACTGAGCAACAGGTAATGGTGACAACACCTTAAAATTACTTTCTGTGATTTGTTGAGACATTCGATTGATCTCATTACGCATTGGTACCGTGATTTTATTTTGTTTTGCAAGCACTGCTAAAGCATACGCTTTAGTAGCAAATTGCGTATAATCGCTTATTTGTGAATTTTCATAATAGTTGTGTAAGCTATTAAATGCATTAGCATCATAAATATATTGGCTAATACGAGAAATAGCTGCACTAAGCGCATCGTTATTAATATTATAACCACGTTCTTTAGCTTGCAATAAAAAGTCGGTCGCATACACGGTTAACCAATGTTCTTCAGCACTCTCGTTATTCCATAAACCAAAACTACCATTATTACGTTGCATTGATAAGATTCGCGAAATACCTAATTGCACTTTTTCACGTCGCTGTTCATCCGATTCAGTTTTAATTCCCAAAGCTGCAAGCTGTTTTTGGTTTGCATATAATGACGGCATTAAGCCACTAATGGTCTGTTCCAAGCAGCCATATGGATAGGCAAATAATTCTTTAATATATTGAGCAATATTAAGTGGCGGTTGATCTGATATGATCAATTTGCCATCAACCGTATTTTCAATCATCTCAGCAATACTATCTTTAGGTAACTGCCAACTTTCACCACCATTTATTGCTGCCGCATAATATTTTGTTGTTGCGGCATAAGCAGGTCTAACACCAACCTTCCATGATCGTTTGATCTGGTAATCAGAACCATCATCTAACAAAATCCCTTTGACATTAATGGTTACAATACCTTGTCCATAGCCATAATCAGCAACAATGGGCACTTGAATAATTTGTCTTTGCTTGCTATCAAGTGTTGCTGTTACAGACTTAACTGCATTTTGATGAATCAAACCATCCGTTGAAACATCAACCTGCATTGTTTGCGTTTTTTCGGTTAGATTATTAAGATCTAACGCCAAAATAGCCTGATCACCACCCGATAAAAAGCGTGGCGTCGATAATTCAGCAACCACTGGCGATGCAACGGTCATCGCTTGTTCAGCCTTGCCATAACGACTATCGTCCCATGCTTGTGCCATGATGCGTAATTCGCCATTAAAATTAGGCAAAACTAGATCAACAACACCTTCACCTTCATCGTTAAGATCAATAGGTTGTAATTGTTGAGCCACAACATTGACTTCAGTTAATGCTTTTTTGCCTCCTGCTCCCGCTGCGCCAAGCATAGCATCACCACCAAAGCTCACATTTACATTGCGCCCTTTACCTTCAATCAATTTGCCGTATACATCGTAAAGATCAACATCATAACGTTTACGACCTAAAAACGCGCTGTAAGGATCGGGTGTGGCAAAATTGGTAATATTCAACACTCCTGAATCCACAGCCGAAACCAATACCGTTACCTTACGATCTTTCTGGATTGATTTTTTATCCAATTTAATTTTTATTGGAATGGTTTTTTCAGGCTCTGTCTTCGTCGATGCCTCAATACTCAAATTTAATTGGCGATTAGAGGTATCAATGGGTAAATAAAGCAACCCTATTGCTCGTTTAACCGTTTGTACTGTTGCGTCGGTTGATGGACGAATAATCATCGCATTAATATAAATATCATGACGTCCCCAATCTTGAATTGGAATTTCGACATCAAGGCCGTTTTCATCAACGGTAATATCTTGTTTCCATAACATACCGCCATTGGTTTCAAGAGATACATACCCCGATCCCGCTACAGGTGCTTGTACATGTATTTTAGCGGTATCGCCAACTGAATAAGCTGTTTTATCAAGGCTTAATTTAACCTGATCTGGGCGAACAGCATTGGTACCATTAGTGTTATCTTCCCAATTGTAACCACTTCTAAAACGTAGACTACTGGTGATGTTATTTTTAGTATCGACAATTTCAATACGATAAGAGCCATAATCATCTGTTTGGTAACTTACTTTGGTTGTGCCACTGGCATCAATAGAAAGCGGTTGTTCTTGCGCAACAAATTCACTTGAATTGTATTCTTGATGCCATCCAGCATCGTCAGACCAGCTCCAATAATAATTACGACGTTCACGAATAATTCTCGCCTTTAAATGATTTGCAGCCAGCTTCTCGCCATCGATGTTAACATAGGCGACTTCAAACTCTGCATTAGTCCCTTTATCAACTGTCGGACTGGTTTCGTACCGATCCGAAGACCAATCATAATAAGGCGATTGAGAAAACAACGCCCGCACTGCTGGCATTTGTAGATTTGGCCAAATAGTCTGACTAGCATAACGTGTAACAGGACGTCCCCCAGAATCAAGTAAACTAGCTTGCAAAATAAGTTTAATTGGAGAGGCCAATTTACCCCAATTGTTAGTATCTACCCCAACTTTTGCGATCCCGTTTTTATCTAAAGTCGTCTCAATATTATCAAGTTGATGAGCAAGATTACTGTCAGTCACATCACCAATTTTATAATCGGCAAGTTCAGGAATTGAATCGATCTTCTTAACATAAACATGCCCCTCTAAACTATTACCTGCAGCAGGAGCACCATAAAGGTACCAGCCTTTCACATCAAAATTGATACTTTTATCCAACATAATAGGTTTATTTGATGCGGGCGTAATTTCCATTGCCATGCGCTCTGGCAAAAATTCTTCCACACGAAACCACGCATAACGGTAATTATCGTCGCCTAAATTAAAACGAAATACCCATTTACCCGTTGCCGCATTGGCGGGAATAATATATGGCCATTGATATAAACCATTGGAATCAGTTTGAGCATCGATAGTGAAAGTTTCAACAATTTGATTATCCGGAGACATAACATCAACCACAATAGGTTGAACAGGCAATGGCTTACCATCGGCATTACGCAAAAGCGCATTAAAATAGACCGTTTCTTGAGGGCGATATAAGTCACGAGGACCAAAAGCAAAAAGTTGTTTTTGATAAAAAGCCGAACCCGTTAAGTTATATTCGCTTAAATCTAATGCACCGCGATCCAAATTTAGCAACGAAATCTGTTTGCCATCATTGGCGGTAAGTAAGCCATAATCCATACCTCTTGGTAAAGCCACTTCAGCATAACCTGTGGCATCCGTTTTAGCTGAAATAGTTGTACAGTTTTTATTGCTATCTCGAATACTTTTGGTACATAGCACCGATAAATTAATATCAGCAAGCGGTTTGCCATTGTCGAGTCTATGGGTAATTACTGATAATTTACCGTTTTCATAAACATGTACAGCAATACCAATATTACTGATCGTAAACAGCGATGCAGGATTTGAATAATCATAGCTTCCTGCTTGACTCATAACTGCAAGATAAACACCTTCTTGCTGAAGTTGTGGAATGGAAGCAAGGTTAAGTAAAACAGTTTCTTGCGAATTACGTTTTGGATTCAGATCAAACCGAGACGTATAGACTAAATCAGTAAATTTATTAATATTCTTTGCGTTCCAACTGGTCATTTGGTTAATAAAACCATAATCAGCAATAAAATCAGATAACTGTTCAGGTTTAACTTTAAAGAAATTAACATCAATTTTATCCACATTAAGTGTGGTAACTGGCAAACCACTCATTGATTTACTTGGCAACAAAAAACCACTGCTAGCAAATCCCACCATCGGTTTGCGATCTTGGGTTTTAATTTCCGTTTGGTAGACTTCTTTTAAACTGTTGCCATTAATTGCTGCTAACATCTTATCAATTGTCAGTTCTAATTTACGATTTGGTTCAAGATATCGATGTCTTAACTCTAATCCGTTATCTGACAGTTCCCAAGTACCGTCAACATTGCCAGCTTGGCGATCAACTAAACGAAGCAAATTAGAAAAATTAAGATTAGGGTTTAAAGGCACTGAAAAGGTAATCACCAATGTACTTGAACCATCAACAATGACTTCAGAACTATCAATAACGGTTAACGCTTTATCATGATATTTTTCGATTAATTCAGGGGTTGGGTTAAAAACAGGTTTTGCTGGTTCATCTTGCGCTATTTTACTTGCATCATTGGGATCGCTAACATGGACTGTTTCGTTATTATCAATCAATTCTGTTGCTGGTTGTGTGATGATTTGTTCAGCGCTTGCACTTTGCTTAGTATCATTATTATCACAGCCAGCTAATACTAACAGCAAGCTTAATACAGCTAAATGTTTTACTAATCGCATTTTCCACCCCGTATATAATTATTATTATTTGCTGATCTTCTTTATCTAAAATTTAATCACATATTATGTACTACCCTTTACCTTTTAGCAAAGAGTGTTTAATAAGGTTTGATGATTTTTTGTATAAAAACAGAGTAAATAAAAAATCTATAAAATCAATATTTTTTCTGACTGCTTTTTGCAACAACCTATATCAGCTCTCGGCTTATTCTGATGCCAAATTAATGACCCTATTCGCCTTTAGGTGTTGTGAAAAATTGGAATGTTTTTCAGTATTAAACATAAAACTCATCTAAAATAATAATGAGTTTTATGATTGTTCGGAAGAATAACTAAAATTTAGATTTTAATGATCAATTATTTTTGGGCGCTGAAACTAATTTTTTTAGGATAAAATTTAAAATCACCCCATAAAGAGGCAAAAAGAATAATCCACAAATCAGAATTTTAAAGCTATAGTCCATTAACGAAATTTCGGTCCAATGATTTGCCATAAATTCATCGCTACTTTGATAAAATGCGATAGCAAAAAAGACAATAGTATCAATACCATTACCAAAGATTGCTGATGCAGTTGGTGCAACCCACCATGATTTATTTTTTCTTAAATAATTAAAAACAGTGATATCCATCAATTGCCCAACCAGATAAGCGGCAAAACTGGCTAGCGCTATTCGAAATACAAAACTATTAAATTCGGTCAATGCCGACAAGCCAACCCAATGTGTCTCAAAAAATAACACCGAAATAAGGTATGAGAATAGCAATGCGGGGATCATCACCACAAAAATGATCTTTCTTGCCAAACTTGCACCATAAATTCGAATGGTCAAATCGGTGGTTAAAAAGATAAACGGAAAAGTGAAAGCCCCCCATGTGGTGTGAAAACCAAAAATAACAAATGGGATTTGGACTAAATAATTGCTTGAAGCAATAACTAAAATATGAAAAAAAGCCAACCAGTAAAGCGCTTTTTGCTGTTGCCCACGGGTAAAGTTTTTTTCTATCGATTCGAAATTATTCTTTAAGTACATCTTTTTTCCTTTTTAATGGGGTGAGAGAACCCAGTTATTAATAAATCTATCTAGCCTTAGCCATATATTCTTGCAAGCCTTTATCGCGCAGCAAACAACTAGGGCACTTGCCACATCCTCCTTCAACTCCGTAATAACAGGTGTGGGTATATTGTTGGACATAATCAAGATAGCCCAGTTTATCGGCCATTTCCCATGTTTGTGCTTTGGTCAAATACATCAGTGGTGTAATAAGATTAAACGCATAATCCATGGCTAAATTCATCGATACATTCATTGATTTAATAAAGATATCGCGACAATCTGGATAGCCACTAAAGTCGGTTTCACAAACTCCAATAATAATATCAGAAATGCCCTGCTGCTTGGCATGGCAGCCAGCTAAAAGTAAAAAGAGCATATTACGCCCATCCACAAAGGTATTAGGATAATCGCCATCTTGAGCCGCTTTAATTTCTTGTGAGTCGTCGATGAGCGCATTATTCGTGGTTTGTTTGATAACTGATGTATCAATGACAGTTTGCTTTATACCTAAATCTTTAGCGATCCATTTGGCTTTTTCAAGCTCAATTGCATGACGTTGACCATAATGAAAGCTGATTGCCTGAACATTTTCACGTCCATAATCAGCAATGGTTTGCAGTAAGCAGGTAGTTGAATCTTGCCCGCCAGAAAATATAACGAGTGCTTTACGAGTTTGCATTAACTGTTCCTGTTTGGATGGATTATAAATTAGCGATTATCCACTTTTTCTGGATACATATCGTGATTAGCTAATCGATTTGCCGCAACTTGTTGCCAATGGGTACCTGATTTGCCATAGTTGGCATAAGGATCAATCGAAATACCACCGCGTGGTGTAAATTTGCCCCAAACTTCAATATATTTAGGATCCATTAATTTAATTAGATCTTTCATGATGATATTAATACAATCTTCGTGATAATCACCATGATTACGAAAGCTAAATAAATAAAGCTTTAGCGATTTACTTTCAACCATTTTAATATTGGGTACGTACGAAATATAAATCGTTGCAAAATCAGGCTGACCAGTGATAGGGCAAAGGCTAGTAAACTCTGGGCAATTAAATTTAACAAAATAGTCGTTATTCGGATGTTTATTATCGAACGTTTCGAGTATTTCAGGACAATAGGTTGTAGGATAGCGAACAGACTGATCGCCTAGTAGTGTAATTTTGCTCATAATGTTTCCTTAGTTTTTTAGCGTGGGAGGTTTACGAACCACGTAACAAGCCGCACACCATACTCTTTTTAAATAAAAAAGTCTAGTGTGACAAAGAATACAAAATATCAAACTAACCCCATCAACAGTAACTATTGATGGGGTTAATGATAAAAACATAGTGGAAAGGCAATCGAAGCGGGTGAATAATCTACCTGTTACCGCTTATCTTAATTTTAATTGTTGATAAAATTTAGCTAATTCAGTTTTTGCTTCATTGAGTTCTTGTTCTGCCTCTGATAATTTTGCTTGTTGTTTGGCAATTTTGTGTTCATCACCTTTTGTTTTTGCCTGATTCAATTCTTGAGATCTTTTGACAACTTTATCTGTCTTTTCTTGAATTTTTTTATTATATTTTTCTTCTAACTTATCATTTGAACAATAATTATTGACATCATGTAATGCCTTTTCAAGCCCTTGAACTTGATGAGAGTTATTATTTTTTTTAGCATAATCAATCTGTGATTCAATGATTTGTTTTTTGCTTTCACACGTTAATCCTTCAGAATGTTCTGAAGCATAAGCGCCAAGCGAAGAAAAAACTGCCATAGTAATAATGGTTAATTTAGTCATGACTCGAATTACTGATTTCATATCAATCCCCCCTTTACCTTATTTTCTTAACTGAACCAAATCAACTTTATGATCTTTACCTTTAGTCAGGATTAAACTTGCCCTTTCCTTTGTAGGTAAGATGTTTTCAACCAAATTTAATTCATTAATTTCACGCCAAAGGCGATTAGCAATGTTTACGGCCTCTTGTTCTGGCAGTTTTGAGTAATGGTTAAAGTAAGAGTTGGGATCACTAAATGCACCAGCTCTAAATTTTAAAAAGCGGTTCACATACCAATCATGTAATAACGAAACCTCGGCATCAACATAAATGGAAAAATCGACATAATCAGAAACAAAAACACGGTTATTTGCTTGCGGATAATTCAAGGTGCTTTGTAGTACATTTAATCCTTCAAGAATCAAAATATCTGGACTATCAATCACCATTTCTTCACCTTCGACAATATCATAAACCAGATGAGAATACACCGGTGCTTTAACGTTAGCTTGTCCTGACTTTATATCCGCAACAAAATTGATCAGTTTTTTAATATCATATGATTGTGGAAAGCCTTTTTTGTTCATTATTCCACGTTCTTCAAGGCATTTATTGGGGTATAAAAATCCATCGGTTGTTACTAAAGCTACTTTACGATGCTCTGGCCAACGCGTTAACAATGCCTGCAATACCCTTGCTGTTGTGCTTTTGCCTACTGCAACGCTACCGGCAATACCGATGATATAAGGGATTTTGTGACTTTTGCCTAAAAACTTAGACAGTACCGCCTGCCGGCTAAAGCTATTACTAATATAATAATTAAGCAATCTTGATAAAGGTAAATAGATGTCACTGACTTCATCCATCGATAAGTCTTCATTAATGCCTTGTAAAGAAGTTAACTCGTCAGGGGTTAACGTCATCGGTACAGCATTACGCAAACTTGCCCATTCTTGACGATTAAATTGCATATAAGGGCTCAAATGATTTTTCATTTTATTTTGTTCTCTAATTCGATCTGACAAATTTATTAGGCTCAGATTATACATAAATCTCTTTTTTTACAATCTTAAATTAGCATGGCCGCTTCATCATAGCTATATTTAAGACTTACTGATAAAATACGTTTGTTAAATGATTAACCCTAATATTAAACAGAGATTGTATGTTAAAGAATAAATCGAAACAAAAAACTAAAAAAAGCCGTCAAGAGATTAATGAAGAGTCTCGTGAGCTAAAGCGCAAACGTAAGCACAAAGGCTTACCAAGTGGCTCTCGTTTTAATAATCAAGATTATAGCAAAAATAAAAATTCGACAAACAAAAGCAAAGATCCACGCATTGGCAGTAAAAAACCGATTTCATTAGTTGTTGAAAGTGCTAGCAATGCAATAAAACCCGTTAAACAACCGAAACCGGCTAAAACAGTTTTATCGCCACAACAAGAATTAAAACAATTAGAAAACGATCCAAAATTAGATATGTTACTGGATCTAGTCGAGCAAAATGCCAAACTCACTAAAGAGCAACAAATTTATTTTGATAGCAAATTAAATCGTATTGATGAGTTGATGCAAGAGCTGGGTTATACTGATGATGATTTTGAAGATGAAGACGAAAAAAAAGAAGATATTGTTAGTTTATTAAAACGAAACTCATAAGAGACAACTGTCATTAGTACTTATGAGTATCTTCTCAATGCAAGCAGAAATACGATCCTAATCATTTAATTTCTGCTCATAATTTAAAATTAAAAACTATTATTTTTTATAAAATCTATTAATAACTTAAAAAGCGAGCGGATCATAATGCCAATATTAATTATGTTAAGTTTATATTTTGGGTTATTAATCTGCACATTGTTATATTTAAATAAAACTAATCGAATCAAAATTAAAACAAAAATCAGAAACCAACAAAAGCAACCACTAAAAATTTACAAAAATAACAACATTAAATACAGCTCTAAACGGAAGCAAAAGCATGACTGATATGCAATTATGGGATCAGGCGTTAATTGAAAAATATAACTATTCTGGTCCAAGATATACCTCTTACCCTACTGCACTTGAATTTAATGAAAATTTTAATGAACAGGATTTTTTATCGGCAGCAGCACGTTACACAACAAAGCCATTATCGCTTTATGTGCATATTCCGTTTTGCCATAAGCTTTGTTATTTTTGCGGTTGTAATAAACTCATTACTCGCCAAACGCAAAAAGTCACCAAATACTTAGATATTTTAGATATTGAAATTGCCGAACGTGCCAAATTGTTTAACAATCGAACAGTAACCCAAATGCACTGGGGTGGCGGCACGCCGACTTTTTTAACTGATGATGAAATCACTCGACTAATAACTTCGCTAAAAAAGCATTTCAACTTTGCCGATAACGCTGAACTTTCGATCGAAATCGATCCGCGAGAAATTACCCCACAAACTATTGATCATTTAGCTCACGTTGGGTTTAATCGATTAAGCATGGGAATTCAAGATTTTAATCATGAAATTCAAAATCTGATTAATCGCGAACAAGATGAAACATTAATACGTTCTCTTATTGATCAAGCTCGCAAAAATAATTTTGACTCCATTAGTCTAGATCTCATTTATGGCTTACCCAAACAAACAGTCGTTAGTTTTACCGAAACGCTTAATAAAGTGATTGATATCTCGCCCGATCGTTTAAGTGTATTTAATTACGCCCACTTGCCGAGCCGTTTTGCAGCACAACGTAAAATTAAAGATGCTGATTTACCTAATGCTAATCAAAAATTACAGATTTTATACACAAGTATTCAAAAACTAACCAAAGCGGGATATCAATTTATCGGCATGGATCATTTTGCCAAACCTACTGATGAATTAGCGATTGCACAAAAAGAAAATCTGCTGCACCGTAATTTTCAGGGCTACACAACGCAAGGAGATGCAGATTTACTTGGGCTGGGGGTATCAGCCATTAGTATGTTAGGTGATAGTTATGCACAAAACCAGAAAGATCTTAGAGCTTATCAAAGTCAAGTTGAACAAAAAGGTCATGGATTATGGAAAGGATTTAATTTACATCAAGATGATATTATTCGTCGTGATGTAATCAAGCAACTCATTTGCCACTTTTATTTAGATAAAAAAGCAATAGAAGAACACTTTCATATCCAGTTCGATAACTATTTTGCTGAAGACTTAAAACTACTCGCTCCATTGCAACAAGATGGATTAGTCACAGTAAATGACAAGATAATTAAAGTTCAACCTAAAGGGCATTTATTGATACGCAATATTTGCATGTGCTTTGATATTTATATGCGAAAAATGGCAAGGCAGCAACAGTTTTCCAGAGTTATTTAATTTGATATCGTTTTTCAAATTACTGAAACAACGCGAGTGATTCCTATAAAATAAATATTATGATAAGATTTAGTCCAAATTAATAAAAAAAGTAATAACTTGTTAATTTTATTGTGTTATTAAAGGTTAGCCCTTAATAACACAATTTTAGTCTTTAAACATGAAATTTTATTTTTAATAAGGAGTATATTTATAAAATGGGATTGACGAATAAATTAGTAGAAGTATTTCCAACTCGCCCTTTAAAAGTTATGAAACTAAAGCAAGAAGGCTCATTTCATCAAATAAGAAGAATAAGTGCAGCAATAATTTTATTTGTGTTAGCTATGTTTATGGGCATAAGAAATTATCCTGGATTAATTGATGATTATAAAATATCACGGAATCCAGTTGTGGTTAACTATGATGTAGAAGGAACATGTCGTGCAAAACGTGCGGTTGATAACTGTTCAGTGAAAATTACCACTGATACAGGACAAGTTATTAAGCGTGATTATACTTTCATTGGAGGGAAAAAAGGAAATTATCAAGTTGTAACTGTAGCTTCGGCCGATGATCCATCACTAGTAACAATCGATTTAGCTATTGAGAATATGCGAACTGTATTTGTGGCTACTACTGGTCTTATTCTTTTGTTGTTGTTGGTTACATGGATGAGTTTAGGATGTTTCTTAAGAACACATAAAATGACAAAAGTTATCAAGGAAATTAACGGGCAAAAATTAACACCTGTTATTGTGCCAGTTAAATTAGTTTCTTATGGTAAAACAATAACAGCTTTATATCGTGCAAACAATGCACAAGGAATAAATGCTAAATATGCAGCCAATTTTAATAAAGACTTAAACGGTGGACCAATCATTATAGGTGATAGGATTAGAAATAAATGTAATGTGTTGGCCGTAGTCGGAGAAAGCAACTCTGTTCCTATTCTTCTTGATCAAGAATTTACGCGCTGTGATTTTACCTATAATGAAATGCAGGCATTAAAAGAAGCTCTCTCTTAATCCAGATATGATATCAAGAATAGTGAAATCAGTTTAAGTTTAAATATTTAAATTTTATACATAGGGCGATAACATCGCCCTCAGATTGATGACAAACCTCGATATAATTCGGAGTTTATTTTTTTATTTAAACCATAAATAGGATTTTTAATTTGGATTTTATTAAATAAATTAGGGGCTGTTGATCTTTGCTGTACATAAATCACTCAACAATACATTGGCAGCCACATTAACATAAATGCCAGTGATACCATACTGGCATAATTCCTTTCTAACTTATCGTATCTAGTTGATATTGAACGATATTGCTTGATTCTAGCAAAGGCATTCTCGACTAAATGACGATAGCGATAAAGGCACCTATCCATACTGCTTTTATCTATATCCTTACCATAATTACGTTTAGCAATCACCGTTCGTCCGCCTTTTTGACGAACAAAGCACCGAAAAGGCTCGCTGTCATAACCTTTATCGGCTATCACTGTATTGACTTCATCGAGCTTTTCAACTAGGTTTTCTGCATAAGTGATATCATGTCGTTGTCCTTCAGATAGCTCAAAACAAATAGGCAAACCACCACTATCAACCGCAAGATGAATTTTAGTTGAATGACCACCACAGCTCTGACCTATTTGCTCGGAATGCTCCGTTGCAGCGCCTGTACTGTGTTGATGAGCCC
>NZ_JBXSQI010000007.1:0-99107 GCF_057063565.1 Gilliamella sp. X-57
AAGGTTACCGTCCACAGTTCTACTTCCGTACAACTGACGTAACAGGTACTATCGAATTACCAGAAGGTGTAGAAATGGTAATGCCTGGTGATAACATCAAAATGACAGTATCATTAATTCACCCAATCGCGATGGCTGAAGGTTTACGTTTTGCGATTCGTGAAGGTGGTCGTACTGTTGGTGCTGGTGTTGTTGCTAAAGTTATTAAGTAATTCAAGCATTAGCGACCATAGAGAGGGTATCGATTGATGCCCTTTCTTATCTAGTCTGTTTAGCAAAATGCTTTTTTGAAAGAGCATTTTGGAAAATAGATATTATTATACACAACATAATCATAGGTTTTATATGCTAGTAAGTAACGAGAGTCAAGATACAAATATTATTCTAGACAAAACAAAATGGATTTTAGTTCTAGTATTGATTGCGTTTGTTGTTTGGGGAAATTTTTATTTTGCTAAACCTAATGATATTTATCAACCTAATACAATCGTTCGGACTATTGCGGTTGTAGTCGTTTCCCTATTAACTTTGTTCATTGCGTTCACAACAAATAAAGGCAAAGCGTTCTTTGTATTTTTACAAGAATCCCGAAAAGAGTTAAGAAAAGTGGTATGGCCTACGCGTAAAGAAACAGGTCAAACAACTTTATTAATTGCGGCAATTACTATTATTGTTGGCTTGTCGCTTTGGGGAATGGATTCTTTATTTCGTTCAATAGTCTTTTATTTAACTTCAATAGGGCGTTAATATGAGTGAAACACAACAACAAAAACGATGGTATGTTATTCAAGCTTATTCTGGTTACGAAGCGCGTGTTGCACAATCATTACGTGAATATATCAAATTGCATAATATGGAAGATGCATTTGGTGAAGTATTAGTGCCAACGGAAGAAGTCGTTGAAATGAAAAGTGGTCAACGTCGTAAAAGTGAACGAAAATTTTTCCCTGGTTATGTATTAGTTGAAATGATGATGAATGATGCAACTTGGCATTTAGTGAAAAGTGTGCCAAGAACAATGGGCTTTATTGGTGGTACTTCTGATAGACCAGCACCTATTAGCCAACGCGAAGTTGATGCTATCATGAACCGTTTGCAACAAGTTGGTGATAAACCGCGTCCTAAAACCTTGTTTGAGCCAGGTGAACTTGTTCGTGTTAACGAAGGTCCATTTGCTGACTTTAACGGCGTTGTTGAAGAAGTTGACTACGAAAAAAGCCGCTTAAAAGTATCCGTTTCTATTTTTGGACGTTCAACGCCTGTAGAGCTTGATTTTAGTCAAGTGGAGAAAAGCTAATCTTTTGATATAGTTTTTTCACTGAATTAGCAGTATCTTTTACAAAACCACAAGAGTCTATCTTGTGGTTTTTCTTTTATAAAATAAATATAATACCTTTCGAGAATTTGAGAATAATAGTTCTGTTTCTAATATATTTAATCAAAGTGAGTCGCCAAGGTAGATAAAACCACTATCGGATCATAATTTAACTTATTATTAATATAATACAGGCAATCTATTCTTTTTTAGATTTTTTTATTCTTTTACCCATATCAAAGTGATATCCCAACTAATAGTTAGGCCAACGTGCTTCGATTCCTATATTATTAACTATTAAAGCAATCATGACTAATAAAACCGAACCTATAAGTACTGGTGTTATCAAGAATGAATAGTCAGTAATTCCGGACATCATGATTAGAATAGGGTTTGCACCAGCTGGAGCGTGAACTACACGTAGTAACTGCATCAATGCGATAGATGTCCCAACTGCTAATGCTATCGGTATAATTCCATTACTAAATAAATTAATGAACAACACACCTATAAAAGACGAAATAAAATGCCCTCCGATTACACTTCTTGGTTGCGCTAATGGAGATTTAGGTACAGCAAATAACAAGACGCATGTTGCGCCAAATGGAGCCATAATTGCTAATGTACCTCCCCACTGAGTGATTACGAGCAAAGTCAAAATCCCTAAAGCACCCCCAATAAATCCTCTCAATATAGCTACTGCGTGAGGTTTAGGCGGCATCACCTCTCTTCCTTTTAATTTTTCTAGCATAAATCTCTCCTGTTTGGTTAATGTGGGATTTTAATAAAACTAGTAATCGCATTAAGTAAACGGCACTGTTTACTTAATGTATATTTATTAATCATAAAGGTCAAATATTATTTATAATTAACTATATTAGAGTTGTTGTGATAGAATCAAAAATATTCTAGCAATTACAAATAATAAAAAATGAAATTTAAACCTGAAATTGTTGATACGATACTTGTTGCGGCTGAATCGCTGTTTAATGAATATGGTTATCATCCTGTTAGTTTAGAGCTTGTTGCAGAAAATGCAGGTGTATCAAAAAGAACATTATATAAATATTTTGGTGACAAAAATGGGCTTGTAAGTAAAGTGTTACTTAAGCGGAATGATTTTTTTAAAAAATCACTTACAGATGTTATCGCTGTTTTTTCTGAGAAAAAAGACAAAATCAATGCAATTATTTCATGGCATATAAAATGGTTTAAGAATGATAATTACCGCGGTTGCATGTTTGTACGAGCTAAGTCTGAATATAACAATAAAAGTGAAGAAATATGCGCTATTGTTAGTGAACATAAAAAATGGATTCAAGATAGGATTTTTGAATGTCTAGGAGGCACAAAGTCATGTGAACAAGCATCTTGTCTAATTATGTTGATACTTGAAGGTATGATATCTTGCACATCCGTTTTTGGTATTGAGGGATATGATTTTGAACAGGCAAAAATGTATATCTATGATATCGTCGATAACATTGGCGAGGATAACCTATGAATTTAAATAGCTGGCTTATAGACAATGGATAGCCATTACCTAAAGCCTCTTAATCGAAATGATCAATTTAATCTAAATTAAACGATTCCAGCTGTTGTTGTAATTCTAACCATTGTAGTTCTGTTTCTTCTAATTGATTTTTAAGTTGGCTTTGCTCTAGTAACAAAGTTGTAAGTTCGTTTTTATTGCTCGCGTCATAGATTGTAGGATCAGAAAGTTGTTCTTCAATTTGCTTTAATTGATGGGTTAATTTATCAAGCATCTGTTCTTCTTTTTGTAACTGTTTTTTTATTGGCTGCATTTGTGCTCGTAATTCAGCTTGTTTACGTTTTTGCTCTTTACGATCTTGAGCTGATATATTACATGTATTTTCTTTTTTTGGTGAATTTATTTCGTCATTTGATTGGTTATCATTTTTTTGTGCTTCGGCTAACCATTTTTGATAATCATCAAGATCGCCGTCAAATGGTTCAACTTTATGATCATGGACTAAATAGAATTCATCGGTAGTCGAACGTAGTAAATGGCGATCATGTGACACCACAACTAATGCACCGTCAAAATCAATTAGCGCTTCAGTCAACGCTTGTCGCATATCTAAATCTAGATGGTTAGTTGGTTCGTCTAATAAAAGAAGATTCGGTTTTTGCCAGACAATTAAGGCTAAAACAAGCCGCGCCTTTTCACCACCCGAGAAAGTTTTAACTGGCTCGGTGACTTTATCGCCTTGAAAATCAAATCCACCTAAATAATTACGCAGTTCTTGCTCTGTATTTTTCGGTTCGGCAAGTTGCGTTAAATGCCAAAGTGGTGACTCATCGGGGCGTAGATATTCTAATTGATGTTGAGCAAAATAGCCTAATTTAACACCTTTAGCGAGATTAATATGTCCTTCTTTAGGTGCAAGTTCTTCGGCGAGTAATTTAATAAGCGTTGATTTCCCTGCACCATTGCGCCCTAATAAGCCAATGCGCGAGCCCGGAACTAAATTAAGTTTAATTTTTTCTAGTATAATTTTATCATCGTAACCCGCTACGACTTTGTCCATCATTAACAAAGGGCTTGGTAAGAATTCTGATGGCTTAAAATTAAAATGAAATGGATTATCAACATGCGCAGGTGCAATCAGTTCCATTCTTTCTAACATTTTTATACGGCTTTGTGCCTGTTTAGCTTTTGTTGCTTTGGCTCTAAAGCGATCGATATAATTTTGTAAGTGTGCAACTTTGAGTTGTTGGCTTTCATAAAGAGACTGTTGTTGAGCAAGTTTAGTTGAACGTTGGATCTCAAAGGAGGAATAATTGCCCGTATATTCAAATAAACTTTTTTGTTCAATATGAATAATTTTATTGACTAAAGGATCTAAAAAATCACGGTCGTGAGAGATTAAAATCAACGTTCCTGGATAGTTACTTAACCATTTTTCAAGCCAAATGACGGCATCTAAATCAAGGTGATTGGTTGGTTCATCAAGCAATAATAAATCAGAACGACACATTAATGCCTGAGCCAAATTTAATCGCATTCGCCAACCACCAGAATAGGATTTAACCGGTAACATTAATTGTTCATTAGAAAATCCCAGTCCATGTAGTAGCGTTGCGGCTCGAGCGCGAATTGTCCATGCATCAATGGTATCAAGCTTTTCATGAATAACCGCAATTTGCTGACCATTATTTTGTTCATTAGCGGTATCTAACTGTTTTTCTAATTGTCGATACTCACGATCGCCATCAATGGCATATTCAATCGCAGGGATATCTAATGCCGGAGTTTCTTGATTGACCCAAGCGAGTTGCCATTGCGATGGTATATTTAACGTGCCAGCATCAGCTTGAATTTCACCTTTAATCAGTGAAAAGAGCGTCGATTTTCCACAACCATTTTTACCCACTAACCCAACTTTTTGTTGAGGATTAATGGTTGCTGAAGCATTATCTAAAAGCAAGTTAACGCCTCGGCGCACTTGGATTGAATCAAAAACTATCATGATATTTTTGTCTATTATTCAAAATAAAATAGGTTAATAAAAATTGTTTTAATCATCCAAAATCAGGGACGTTATAAAACAATCAATTTAAACAAAAAAGCCCTTTGTTAAAACAAAAAGGGCTTAAATTTAATTATTCACAGGACTATTTTTTTATTGCTGATAAAGCACGACGAATAAAGAACGTACATATACCAACAAAAACAAAGAGACCTAAAAGTTGAGGTAACATACCTAAATCGAGCGGTAGTGCAAGTGGAGCATCATTTCCACCATTGGTGATGCTAATCACAATCACAATGGCTAATAAAACGCCCACTAAGCTTTCACCAACAATCAAGCCTGATGCAATTAATGCCGCTTTACGATCAGCTTTTTTGAATTGCTCTTCTGGATCTAAATTTTGTGCTTTGGCTTTTTTGTAAGCATTACGTTTAATTACCCATGATAATAAAGTGCCAATAAAAATTGGTGTTGTGATGCTTGGTGGTAAATAAATACCTAAACCAACAGCAAGTGCAGGTATGCGAAAGTTAGATTTATTTTGGGCAAGAATTAAATCAATAATAATAATGACAGCACCTAAAGCAAGCCCTATTAAAATCATTGTCCAGTCAAGTTGATGGGCAAAAATACCTTTAGCAATTGTTGTCATCAGTGTTGCTTGTGGTGCAGCCAAAACTTGAGTTGCATCCATGTCCGAACGAGGTAAAGCGCCAGTAAAGCCGTAAGCGTTATATAAAATCTCTAAAATAGGCGCAATAACAATTGCACCAACAACACAGCCAATTAATAATGCCACTTGTTGTTTCCATGGGGTAGCATTAACCAAATGACCTGTTTTTAGGTCTTGTAAATTATCATTTGAGATACACGCTATTGCCAAAACAGCACTAGTAGTAAAGAGTGCAAGGGCTGTGGCAAAGTTGGAGCCTTCAATAGAAGCTAGCATACCATTCGCTTCACCTAAGCCTAATAAAATTAATGAAATGACAACCACTGCAACAATTGCTATTCCTGATATTGGGCTTGCTGATGAGCCAACAAGTCCAGCCATATAACCACACGCGGCAGCTACTAAAAAGCCCATAATAAAAGCAAATAATACAGCGCAAAAAACTAATGTCCAAGCCATGCCTGCTGATAATCCACTATCGGCAATAAAGCTATAAAAAGTCACTAACAAAATAACTAACATACCACCCATAATTAATAAAATAGCTTTAGGTGATAAATCCCGCTCGGTTGATGCAATATCGTTGCCAGACACATCTGAACGCATACTTTTAAATGATATTTTTAAACCTTCAATCATCGGTTTGATTAATGTTAGTAATGTCCAAACCGCTGCAATAGCAATGACTCCCGCACCAATAAAACGTATATCTTTTGCCCAAAATCCCATTGCAACTTTAGATAAAGGCTGACTGGTATCATAATCGGTGATTGCACTTAAAATTGGAACACCAAATACCCAACCAATAATAGTTCCAATTAAAATAGCAATGCCTGACATAATTCCGATCAAATAACCCGCACTCAGTAACGCTAACGAGAATCCCATAGGCAGTTGAAAAATGGATTTGCCAGCGGTAAACCAATAAGCAGTACTTTCAGATAACAGGCGAAAACCATTAGTAAAAAGACTAACAATAGAGGCAATGATGCCGCCAAATAAAATATCCTTTAAACCATCATTAGCTTCTTTATTATCGGATTTAGATCCCGCCTTTAAAATTTCAGCAGCGGCCACCCCCTCAGGATATGGCAAATTACTTTTAACGACCATAACATGACGCAATGGAATTGAAAATAAAACCCCAAGCATTCCGCCTGCGGCACATATTGCGAAGGTTAGCCAAAAGGGAAAGTCTTGCCAGTAACCAATCATTAACAAACCCGGAAGCACAAAAATAATTGAAGATAATGTTCCTGCTGCTGATGCCTGAGTTTGCACCATGTTATTTTCTAAAATAGTTGAACCCGAAAACAGTTTCAATATTGCCATTGAAATCACTGCCGCAGGAATTGCGGATGAAAACGTTAATCCAACTTTCAAACCAAGATAAACATTTGATGCAGTAAAAATGACAGTAATAAGAGCGCCAAGAATGGTGCCCCTTAAAGTAAGTTCACGTAAATTATTCATATATCAATAAAGTTAATTTAATAGGGGAGTATTATATACTTAATTCGCTTTTATCGCCTAGAAGTTCCGTAAATAGCTCTAGTTTAGTGGCTTTTATCATTATTTTGGGTGAAATAATTAGCAAAAATATCAAAATATATTGGCATTAACCTTTAAAAAAATAACCGTTTTATTATGAAACCTTTACAATGACGCTGATTAATTACTTATTTGTGGGGGATATTTTGAACGCATTACAGCGCTTACAAGCTATTATCAAACAACTTCGCGATCCTGTTAATGGTTGTGAATGGGATCGAGTTCAAACTTTCGCATCACTAAAATCGTATACTTTAGAAGAAACTTATGAAGTTTTGGATGCAATTGATAAGCAAGACATGGATGAATTAAAAAAAGAACTTGGTGATTTACTATTTCATATTGTTTTTTATGCTGATTTAGCCCAAGAACAAGGAAGCTTTGATTTTGATGAGGTCTGTTTAGCGGTTGCTGATAAGTTAGTTTATCGTCATCCCCATATTTTTACCGAAAATAAGGTAGAAAAACCTAACTGGGAACAACTTAAACAAAAAGAGCGTGATCAAAAAGCACAATACTCATTGCTCGATGATATTCCCCAAGCAATACCCGCCTTAATGCAAGCTGAAAAAATTCAAAAACGTTGTGCTTCGGTTGGTTTTGATTGGCATGATATAAAACCTGTGCTCGATAAAGTTAAAGAGGAAGTTGGTGAAGTTGAGCAAGAGCTTGAACGAAACAAGCAAGATCCACAAAAAATTGAAGAAGAGTTAGGTGATTTACTGTTTGCGACCGTCAATTTAGCTAGGCATTTAAAGGTTAAATCTGAACTCTGTTTACAGCAAGCTAATAAAAAATTTACTCGGCGATTTCAACAAGTAGAATCGATACTTAAACAAAAAAATCTGGCTTTGACTGATGCAACGCTTGAACAAATGGAAGACGCGTGGCAAAGTGTTAAACAATTAGAACAGATTAAACTCAATAGCGAAGTGGATAAAAATGACTGAACAAAAAAATGAACTGTATCAAGAAATCGAAGCATGGGCACAAAATGCGATATTAAATAGTCCAACATGGAGCATTAATCAGCTTGATTACTCAGAAAAAAGCATTACGGTTGTTGAAATGATCATCAGTGAACTGGCTGAAAAGAACTTCAGCATATCAGAAGAACAACTCAACATGATATCGCAAGAATACGGATGTTATTTATTACTCACCGCTCATAAATTATACGGAGGTGAATTTTATTGGAACGAAGAGTTTGAACAACCCATGTTAATTTGCTGTGAACCTGATGCCATGATAGTCCTCATGACATGGAACAAAGTCAAAGGGCGTTTAGTGGGCGATAAAGCTGATCATATTGCCTATTTCTTAGATGAATTTGGTAAAGCGACTTTCCAGCCAGAAAAAGGCAAGCATGTGGTTTATTTGTAATAAAAACAAAACGACGAAAACAGATAAATATGAATTATCCATTATGTTATTAAATTAAATGGAGATTGGACGTGAGTTACAAACTTTATATAGGCAATAAAAACTACTCAACATGGTCTATGCGACCTTGGGTTGCAATGAAGCATTTTGGCATCCCTTTTGATGAACAGCTTATTCGATTTGATAACTTTGACGATAATTCTACTTTTAAAGCAACCGTATCTGCAATATCGAAATATGGAACAGTCCCCATTTTAGTTGATAATGATGTGGTTATATCTGATTCTTTGGCTATTTGTGAATACTTGGCTGAAAAACATACCAATTTAGCTTTATGGCCGACAGATACTAAAAAAAGAGCTATCGCTCGAAGTTTAGTGGCTAAAATGCATTCAGGGTTTCCTGCAATACGAAACCATTTACCGATGAATATTGAAGC
Organism: Gilliamella sp. X-57; assembly: GCF_057063565.1. Classification (NCBI taxonomy): domain Bacteria; kingdom Pseudomonadati; phylum Pseudomonadota; class Gammaproteobacteria; order Orbales; family Orbaceae; genus Gilliamella; species Gilliamella sp. X-57. The sequence continues at coordinate 8,859 of NZ_JBXSQI010000007.1, forward strand.
GGAGTTTTTCGAAATAGGGCAAATTATTTTACGCGATCATGCTGATGTTAAAAACGAAATTTCTCATCTTGATGAATTGTTATCTTCCTTCTTAAGTCTTAATTCATCTCAATCTAACTACTTATTTGGTGAGTTTACTCTTGCTGATGCTTTCTATGCGCCAATGTGCTTAAGACTCAAAAATTTTGGTATTAAAACATCGGCAACGTTAGCCAACTACATTGACACTATTTGTCAAACTAATAGCATCAAAGAATGGATAAATGGCGCAATGCAAGAAAAACACTTTATTGTAATGGATGAACCTTATCGCCTACATAGATAATGAACACGTTCTTTGATATTTCAAGTAGTTGTGTGATAGTAGCTTCGTATATTTGAAGCTATATTATCATTTTCATGAGGAAAACTTCAGGTAGTTTATACTTCATGATGAAAATACTTTTATAAAAACTTATAAGGCGTTTTGTCGAAAATCGTTTGAATTTTTAGCTTTCTATTTTTTAAATAGCTAACCATTTGCTGATTATGCCTCGTCTCTATTAAAGTGCGTAGCAAAATTTCCGCTTACTCATTTATTTGAGGGCTGGTGTGTTTGGTGAATTTTTAATTGATACGATGATTATCACACGTTTTAAAAAATGGGATACAGTGAAATTGCTATTCATTACCAAACGGTATAGAATCCTGAATATTTTTTACAAAAATTTAGCTTAAAAAGTGAATGGTTGTGTCAATGCCCGATAGTGAGCATACAGCTTATCTATAAAATGACGCTATCTGTTCTCGTGTTTTATATTCAATGGGAATCGTGCTATTTAATGTCTCATTAGGTCCTTCGGTGCGATAAATGGTTGGGCAACTGACCGTAAAGTGGTTAGCCAAATCGGTCATGGTGATTTTTCTTTATGATATAAGCGCACTATATTGCTTGTTTGAGATACGGCGTTATGTCTATGCATTACAGCCATTTTGCAAATTACGGTAAACAACGCGCGTAATTCCTACAATTAGTGAATCAGCATAGATGCTGATATATAATTAAAAAATTATCAAGATAAACAACTATTGGGAGAAATGAAATGAAAATACCTACTTATTTACAAAAATACGCAGTAGATATTAAAGAAAATGACCCTGATTATAATGGGCTAACATCTTTGTATATCCAATCATCAAATAAAGAACAATGGTTCGAGATTTACTATTATGGTGAATTATACAATGGCTATATTACTGGAACAGAACCAACATTTTGCAACATGAAAGTTATTGCAAAATCCATTGAAAGCAAAGAAGAAATATTGCTGTTTGATGCCACAGAATACGGATATAATGGGATGCTCTGTGATGGTCACTCTAAAGAAGAGAAAAAGAATAGACCACTTACCAAACTTGATGTTCCTGCGTCAAGAATAAAACTAGCGATTGGATACAGTATTGATTATGAAGAAGAAAAAGAATATTTTGACTTTGATGAAAATGGTCATGTAATACTGATTGATGATCGTAGAATAACGTGGCAAAACTTACAGCATGATGGTTTTGATTGGCTATATATTTTATTAATTGATAAAAATGGAGATGAGTTAGAAGTAGTCAATGCAGAACTTGCTTAAACTTGAGTTATTTTATTAACGACGATAGCACTGTTAAACCACATGCAGCGATTTCAAGTAAACTAGCTTATGAGTTTTTGATGGATTATTTTAACTGTGTAAATAACTCGGCGTTTTGCTATATATCATTTTTAATAATAACTAGTTGTTAATTAATAAAATATTGTCATTAACTAAATCAAATAAGCTACAGTAAAAGCAACAAATATGTACCAGCAATAAATATTGTAATGGACAATAGCATCTATAATATCCTTTATCTTTTGTATAAATAATATGTTGTCAGGAACATTATTTAGAATTTCTCTATTGTTTTTATACTAAAACGCATAGTTATCTGAAAGTTTTTGACAACTTTTTAGAATTTTAATCTAAAATCCAATAAAAAGACGATTTGGCTTTAATGCTACTGTAGTTGATATTGGTCGTTATACCGCACTTGTTTGTTATTTGCTACTATTTGAGCGATATATCTCGTATTGAGTTATCGCCATTCTTATCCGACTTAGTGCAAATAATGAGCTTTATTATCATGGTTTAGCTTGTTTGTTAGCCTAATTTATAAAATCTAAATTAAAAACCCATTTGTGCAAAAAATAATTTCCGAATGATGTTGAGATTTGTCAGTAATCTGATAGCAAAAATATTTGATATATTTTTATAAATCATTAATTAAAAAAATTTGACTGTAAGATGCTTTTGCGGTGAACGCAAAATCGAGTAAACTAGCAAAAAAACATTAATTAGTTTTAATAAATTCCGTAACCAAAGTAGATAACGTAATGAACGAACAATTAAACTCAGATAATGAAAATATTAAATCAAAAAGAGCCATTCGTAGTTTTGTTTTGCGACAAGGTCGTTTAACAAAAGGTCAAGAACAAGCTTTAATAAACTTATGGCCTATATTTGGTATTGAATATGATGCAAATGCACCTATTTGTTTTGATGCTAACAAACCGCTAGTCCTTGAAATTGGGTTTGGTATGGGGGCTTCTTTAATTGAAATGGCCAAAAATGCACCTAATAAACACTTTTTAGGAATCGAAGTGCACAAGCCAGGGGTGGGCGCTTGCTTAATGGCGATTGAAGAAAACCAATTATCAAACTTAAACGTGATGTGCCATGATGCTGTTGAAGTATTAGAAAATATGATCCCAGATCATTCACTAGACAAAGTGCAAATCTTTTTTCCTGATCCTTGGCATAAAGCCAGACATAACAAACGCCGTATTATTCAACCCCAATTTGTACAGCTAATTCGGCAAAAATTAAAATTAGGTGGTATTTTGCACCTAGCAACGGATTGGCAACATTATGCTGAACATATGTTAGAGGTTTTAACCCAAGCAGAAGGTTTTGAAAACTTATCACCAAGCGGCAATTACATTCCAAGACCTGCTGATAGACCAATTACCAAATTTGAAAAACGAGGACAAAATTTAGGTCATGGCGTTTGGGATCTCCAATTTGTAAATAAATAATGATGCTAAGGAGCCACTATGCAAAATGAAACGATCGATCTACTTTGTCGGCATCGCTCTATTCGTGCTTATAAAGCAACTAGCTTAACTCAAGAGCAAATAGCTTTAATTGTTAGCGCAGCACAGTCGGCTTCTAGTTCTAATTTGATTCAATGTTCAACAATTATTCGTATTACAGACCCCAGCAAACGCGAAAAACTAGCTCATTATGCAGGCGATCAAAAGTATGTTATCCAAGCACCTGAATTTTGGGTGTTTTGCGCCGATTTTAATCGCCATTATCAAATTGATCCAAAACTTAATCTTGGCAAAGCAGAGCAGCTATTATTGGGCTGTGTTGATACAGCAATTATGGCACAAAATGCCGTAACCGCAGCCGAATCATTAGGATTAGGTGCTGTATATATTGGCGGATTGCGTAATCATCTTGATAAAGTAACGCAATTACTTGATATACCGAAATACGTCCTGCCACTTTTTGGGCTTTGCCTTGGCTACCCCGATCATCATCCAGAACTAAAACCAAGATTACCAAAAGAGTTAGTGTTTTTTGAAAACCACTATCGACCAATTGATCATGCTATTTTGAAAAAGTATGATGCTCAAATGGATGATTACTATGAAACCCGTAGTACCAATCAGAAAGTCGGTGGTTGGAGTGATAAAATTGCTAATACAATAAATAATGAGCAACGCGATTTTATTCTCAATTATTTGCATAAACAAGGATGGATCATAAAATGAACAATAACCATTACCAATTAGATAAAGTCGTTATACTTAGCCGTCATGGTATTCGCACACCATTACAAAACACGTTACAATTTTTAGAGAAAGTCACTCGCTTTAAATGGCCAAAGTGGGATCACCCTTATGGTTATTTAACCACGCGTGGTGGAGTATTAGAAGCCTATTTTGGCCGCTATTTAGCAACTTGGCTTGAAAAAAACAATATAAAATTATCAACACATAATACTGAATTATTTGTATATGCTAACAGCTTGCAAAGAACCGTCGCGACGGCTCAATTTTTGATAACAGGTGCCTTTGCTGGATATGATATTCCTATTCACCATAAATTCCCGATTGAAAAAATGGATCCGATCTTCGATCCTAGTTTGCAATACGATTCACCCGAATTTAAACATGCCGTATTGCATGATATCGATGAAGCTGACAAAGCGGCTAACATTTTTAGCAATCTAGCTCCTGCTTATGAAATTCTTTCTGATATTTTAGATTATAAAAATTCGAAGTTATATGCAAAATATCAATGTAATTTAGCCGATATTCCATCAGAACTCTATTTTAAAAAACACGAAGAACCAGCACTGCTAGGGCCTCTTGCAATAGGCGCTTCGGTCGTTGATGCATTTTTATTACAATACTATTCAGCCTTCCCTAAAGAACAAATCGCATGGGGCAGGCTAACTAGCCAAGAACAGTGGCAACAACTTATCGAAATTCGTAATCAATATATTAATTTTGTTTTCCATTCTAAAACACTTGCCAAACATTCTGCAACGCTCCTTATTAATATGATAAATGATCTTATGCACAAAGATAATAAAGTGAATCTACTGGTTGGGCACGATAGTACCATTGCAGCGTTACTTGGCATATTAAACTTTAAAGACTATCAGTTACCCAATCAATTTGAAACAACTCCCATCGGTGGGAAAGTGGCTTTACAGCGTTTTCGTCACTTACCTACGGGTGAATATTTCTTTAAAGCCGAATATATTTATCAAAGCTTTGAACAACTCCATAACGGTCAAGTACTTGATGCCAATAACCCGGCACAACACTATCAGCTTCAACTGGAAAATGCTTCTGTTAATAGTGATGGTTATTATGATTGGTCAGATTTTGAAGAACGAATGGAATCTATCAAGACTAAATAATTAACCATTAGATTACCTAATTCTGCCTATCATGGAGGGAATTAGATAATCTCATCATATACAAAAGTACATTGTCAAAAGTTTCGGGTAAGTAAGTGTATAAATATCAGTGTGTTTCCCACTAGTATAGAACAAAAATACAAGACACTAAATAATATTTATATGTCAATGTCATTAATTTTAAGAAAGAGTATATTTTACTTGTTTAAATCTATACCAATAAATCAAGCTGAATCTTATTATTGATATTGCCTTTTATTTTTGCAAAACAATTATCTATTATCTATTATATTTATGTTCACCTTTACAAGACTAATGTATGTTAAAATCTGCTTCGCAGGAACATATCTATTCCTAGGCTTGATCGCATTTAGTTTTACTCTGATTTCTTCTTTGCATTATCATAGCGTGAGCCATCGGATCTATGGAGGCATAAGAACAGTGAAGAATCTGAAGATTAACGGAAAATCACTATAATTATTACATTAGATAAAGGTTTTATTATGAAAATATTAGTCACTGGCGGCTGCGGATATATAGGAAGTCATACCTGTGTCCAACTCATTCAATCGGGCTACACTCCCATTATTATTGATAACTTGTTCAACAGTAAAGTATCAGTATTAGATAGAATACAAAAAATCACGGGTCAATCTGTCAATTTTTATCAAGGCGATGTGTGCGATGAAAAACTATTAACTAAAATTTTTGCAGAACATGATATTAAAGCTGTGATTCATTTTGCAGGATTAAAAGCAGTCGGTGAATCGGTACATAAACCACTTGAATATTATGAAAACAACGTTTACGGCAGTATAGTACTTATGAAAGCAATGCGTGCTGCTGGTGTTAAACAGTTAGTGTTTAGCTCATCAGCCACTGTCTATGGCGAACTCGCTCCTGTACCTTATGTTGAAACCTTACCACAAGGTTTACCAACTAGCCCATATGGCAAAAGTAAATTAATGGTAGAGCAATGTATCATGGATTTGGCCGTTGCTGAACCTGATTGGTCACTGACTTTACTACGCTATTTTAACCCTGTTGGCGCACATCCAAGCGGATTAATGGGGGAAGATCCACTCGGCATTCCTAATAATCTTATGCCTTATATTACCCAAGTTGCTGTAGGCAAGCGAGAATCATTAGCAGTTTTTGGCAATGATTATCCAACAACAGATGGCACTTGTGTTCGTGATTTTATTCATGTCGTTGATTTGGCTGATGGGCATATTGCTGCACTAAAAGCTGATCATAACAAAACAGGCGTACATATTTATAATTTAGGTTCAGGTGTGGGCTACAGCGTATTACAAGTTATCAAAGCGTTTGAAAAAGCGTCAGGGAAACCACTTAATTGGCATTTTGCACCAAGACGAGCAGGAGATTTACCCGCATTTTGGGCCGATGCTAAAAAAGCTGAGCAAATACTAGGTTGGAAAACCAAACTCACGCTTGATGACATGGTAAAAGACTCATGGAATTGGCAATCAAATAACCCTCAAGGTTATCCTGATTAACAAATAAGTTAAATAAGATTAAATATACAAAATTAAAAGAAGAGACAAAAAAGGATATTTTTAATCCTGTTGTTCATCCTCATCGTTGTCACAGCCCATTGATCAATCAATGGGTGCTTGTTTTTCCACGTATGGCAAAACGTCTATGGCAAGGACAACAAGAAATATCATCCGCTAATTATAATGTATTATTTGTTTTTACTAATAATTTTTCAGCATTAATGAAAAAACTACGCCTAAAAATCGCGATCCATTATTCCAGCTACAAATCGCAAAAGGCACTAGTCGAATGATCTGTTTTTCACCTGATCACAGTAAAACATTATCTGAATTTGTTTTGTCCGCTATTAGGGCTAATTGCTTTTTACCCAATGAGATTGCGCGCAACGATCTAACTATATGAAATTATTTTGAAAAATATCAGAACAGTTTATTAGTTGATTATGTCGAACTAAACGCTGGCTTGCCATTGCTCCTTTATTACATTCCGTTCCGTCACAGTAGAAAATCACTATCATTTACCCACCTATGCCAATAGTATCACCAATAATAATCTAGTTAGTGTCACTATATTCAATATGATTTGCGGTAGCCAAAGCTTGTATCTGAGAAACGTCAAGAACGACAAATAACTGGTGGTTATGATCATGCTTATTTATTAGATAAAACAAAAGCTATCGCTGCCGAGCTTATTTCGTCGGATAATAAAGTAATGATGAATGTGATTACAACCAAACCTTCGTTACAAGTTTATACTGGCAATTTTTTGCAGCATACACCAAATCGACACAATGGGGAATATGGCAACTTTGCTGGCGTGGCATTAGAAGCGCAATTTTTACCTGACAGCCCTCACCATGCTAACTGGTCACAACCAAGCTGCTTATTACAGCCAGATCAAACTTATCATTATCAAACAACTTATCAATTGATCATTTTATAAATGATTCAATAACTGTAAAAAACACAATAAAAAGCCAAATAAAATTAATTATTCTATCTGAATAATTCTATTAAATTCTTTATTACTAAAGGCACTACCAAGTAATATTCCGCCATTAATTGTATTAATGCAATTAATAGGATTTTGTCAGCTTAAGCTAACAATCCATAACAAAATTAGGTATCATATAACCATCATCGCTAATGGATAATATGAAATATGAAAAGCAAAACCTTAACGGCTATTTTCCCTGGCACTTTCGATCCCATAACTAATGGTCATATCGATCTTATTACACGAGCGTCATTACTCTTTCCTCGCTTAATTATTGCTATTGCAGAAAATCCAAGTAAAAATACGCTCTTTTCATTAGAAGAACGCGTTAATTTAGCTTCAACCGCCGTTGAACACCTACTTAATGTGGAAGTGATTGGCTTTGATAATTTAATGGCTAATTTTGCTCAAACCCATAATGCAACAGTGATCGTACGTGGTGTTCGTACAACACACGATTTTGAATACGAAAGGCAACTTGCTGAAATGAATCGTGCGTTAAAATCTGATTTAGACACTATCTTTTTGATGCCATCTATTGCAATGGGATTTATTTCATCAACAATTGTAAAAGATGTCGCCTTCCATGGCGGTGATATTACAAATTTAGTGCCACTGCATGTCAAAACAGCATTATTAACGCGCTTAGCATAAATAAACGTATATGGTTAATTTTTACACTCCACAGAAGAAAAAACTCACACCACAAAAATTGACAGTCACAGTCTTATCCTTAGATGCTTTTGGGCAAGGCATTGCCAATCATAAGGGTAAAACAATTTTTGTTAAATCAGCCTTGCCAGATGAAACTGTTGATATTGAACTGACTGAAAATAAAAAAAATTATGCTAAAGCTAAAGTCATTCGATACCATAATCAGAGCAAAGATCGCGTTAAACCACAATGTGAATATTATCAACAATGTGGCGGTTGTGAATTACAACATATTTCCCCAAATTTGCAACAAAAAGCAAAGTATGATGCGTTAATCAATCTGTTACAAAAAGAAACAGGGCAACCTTTGACAAATATTATTGAAAGCTCCCCCCAAATTATTGCCGATCAGCCTTACCATTATCGTCGACGAGCAAGACTTTCGATTAATGTTGTTAAAGGTAAATTGGTCATTGGATTTCGCCAAGCTGAATCAAATCAAATAATTAATATCAAACATTGTCCGGTATTAGTTGACGAATTAGATGCGTTGTTAGCACCATTACACAGCATGCTCAATTGCATAAAACAGAAAAAAGCACTTGGCCATATTGAATTAATGTCGGTCGATAGTGGTATTATTTTTGTATTAAGGCATACCATGCCTCTGGTCGATCAGGATGTTAACCTATTAAAACAATTCGCCGAAAATAACCATATTTCGCTTTATTTTCACGGCAAAGATTTAGTACATATTACTGGTAATACCGAACATTTTTATTTGATTAATCATTTAAAATTAACCTTCAGCCCACTCGATTTTATTCAAGTAAATAGTAAAATTAATCAAAAAATGATCGAGCAAGCACTTGATTGGCTAACGTTACAACCTACTGACCAAGTCTTAGATCTGTTCTGTGGTATGGGTAATTTTTCATTACCTATAGCTACATTAAGTAAAACATTAACGGGCATTGAAGGTGTTGATGCCCTAGTTGAAAAAGCAAAATTTAACACTATATTAAATAGCACTGAGATTTGTGCGGAAACCAATTTTTTAACTAGTAACTTAGACGATACCCAACAATTTTCGATATGGAGTCAATCACAATATAATAAAGTATTATTAGATCCAGCAAGAGCTGGTGCGTTTAATGCGACAATAGAAATTGCAAAATTAGCTCCGTCAAAAATCGTTTATATATCCTGTAATCCTGCGACGCTAGCCCGAGATAGCAAACAACTTTTAGATGCAGGATATCAAATTGATCAAGTTGCTATATTAGATATGTTTCCGCAAACCAAACACATTGAATCAATGCTGTTGCTAATAAAATCAGGAACATAAATTATGGTATCTATTCGAGGCGCACACCAACATAGTGAAGAACATTACTCGCTGACTCAATTTGATGTTGAACGATGGATAAAACAAGAATTGTTATTAACCAGTCCAACATTTTATAAAAAGTTTAGAGAAGTTTGGGATTTTTGTTTTGAAAACAGCGCAGGTGCGCCGGAGCAAACTTTTTGTTTCGAAAACGCAATAGAAATGGTCGAGATTTTATCGACACTTAATATGGACATTAATAGTTTATGTGCCGCTTTATTGCTTCCTTTTGTTGATAACAAAATCATTCGTCGAGAAGATATTCCTGAAGATTTTGATCGTGAAATTTCTCATATTATTTCTAACATTGTCAGAATGAAGGAAATTCGCCAACTACGAGCCATTCGTAACGGCAGCGCCACTACCGAACAAATTGATAGTATCCGTCGTATGCTACTTGCGATGGTCAATGACTTTCGAAGTGTAGTAATTAAATTAGCAGAACGTATTACCTATTTACGCAATTTAATTAATGCCCCCCAAGAAGAACAAGTGCTTGCCGCTAAAGAGTGTTTTAACATTTATGCCCCTTTAGCTAACCGTTTAGGCATAGGTCAATTAAAATGGGAGTTAGAGGATTTTTGTTTCCGCTATTTATATCCAGATGAATATCGTTTGATTGCTAAAAAATTGCAAGAAAAGCGATTAGATCGTGAGTTGTATATCAAGCAATTGGTTCATCATTTACAAGCACTGATGAATCAAGATCATATCCGCGCTGAGGTTTATGGTCGCCCTAAGCATATTTATAGTATATGGCGCAAAATGGAGCGTAAGCATCTCGAATTCGAGGATCTATATGACATCCGTGCCGTACGGATTATCTGCGATCGTATTGAGGATTGTTATAATGCATTAGGCATCGTCCATAGCCATTACAAACATATCGCTAAAGAATTTGATGATTATGTCGCTAATCCAAAACCAAATGGTTATCAATCAATCCATACTGTCGTTTATGGACCACAAGATAAAATAATCGAAATTCAAATCCGTACTGAACAAATGCACAATGATGCTGAACTAGGCGTTGCCGCTCATTGGAAGTATAAAGAAGGCAGTACTGACAAAATGACTGCTTATGATCAGCGAATTTCTTGGTTGCGTAAATTATTAACATGGCAACAAGAGATGTCTGAAAGCGGTGAGATTCAAGAAGCTGTGCGTAGTCAAATTTTTGATGACCGCGTTTATGTTTTTACCCCTAAAGGCGATGTTGTTGACTTGCCTGCGGGTTCAACTCCACTTGATTTTGCTTATCATATACACAGTGATGTTGGGCATCGTTGTATTGGTGCTAAAGTCGGCGGAAGAATTGTACCATTTACCTACCATTTAAAAATGGGTGATCAAGTTGAAGTCATTACCCAAAAACAACCTAATCCAAGCCGTGACTGGCTAAATCCGAATACTGGATTTGTTAATAGTAGCCGTGCAAGAGCTAAAATTCAAGCTTGGTTTAAAAAACAAGATCGACATAAAAATATTGTAGCAGGTCAGCAAATTTTAGAGCACGAGCTTGAACCTTTAAATATTAGTTTAAAAAGTGTTGAAAAACTCTTAATCAATAAATATAACGCTCATTCTTTTGACGAGGTACTTGCTGGTATTGGTAGTGGTGATGTAAGAATTAATCAATTAGTCAACTTTATCAATGCTCAATTTAACAAACCAACGGCTGAAGAAGAAGATGAAGCCGCCTTAAAACAGATTGCCCAAAAATCGAACGCTCAAACCAAAAATACCAATAAGACCGGTAATAAAAAAGGCAGTGAAATTATTATTGAAGGTGTGGGTAATTTAATGTACACCATTGCAAATTGCTGTCGCCCAATTCCTGGCGATCCCATTGCGGGATTTGTTACTCAAGGGCGGGGTATCTCGATTCATCGAGCTGATTGTGAACAATTGCAAGAACTAAAAAATCATGCTCCCGAACGTATTACTCATGCTGTTTGGAACAACAATACCTACTCAAGCTATACCATGGTGGTACAAATTGTTGCTAACGATCGCAGTGGTTTATTGCGAGATATTACTACAATTTTGGCTAATGAAAAGGTTAATGTTCTTGGTCTAATTAGTCGCTCGGATATGAAGCAGCAATTAGCGACTATCGATGTTGATATGGAAATTTTTGATCAGGATTCGTTAAATCGAGTACTCAATAAAATAAAACAACTACCTGATGTTATTGAAGCCAAACGTTTTCAAGGCTAATTGACATGTTAAATTGCCACTTTTTATTTAGTGGCAATAGGTTAAGACTTATTATTTTCTTTCTAAAATTTCAAACTGATATGGATAGCCATTTTTATCATCGGCTTGATGCGGTTCTTGATAAATAACTTGCCATTGCTCAGGCGAATAATCAGGAAAATAAGTATCGCCCTGTAGTTTTGCCTTTATATGTGTTAAATAAAGTCGATTCACTAAAGGTAACGTCTGCTTATAAATATTACCACCACCAATAATAAACGCTTCATCAACATGCTGTGTTTGAGCTAACAATATCGCGGCATCAATTGATGGTACCCAACTTACATTTGGAACCATGTTAGATTCTATGATTGCTTGCCTTGAAATAATAATATTATGACGCCCTGGTAACGGACGACCAATAGACTCAAATGTCTTTCGCCCCATAATAACAGGTTTATTAAGTGTATTTTTTTTAAACCATGCCAAATCTGCGGGTAAATGCCAAGGCATTTGATTATTTAAGCCAATTACATGATTATCCGCCATGGCTACAATAATACTTAATATCATATTCGCTCCTTTACACATACCCTAAAGATTTTATTCGCTGATTCACATTTTCAGGAAAGATAGTTTGGCTCCAAAGCCGTTCACTTAAAGAAAGTAATGACTCTTTTTGCCCTGAAACAATCCAATTAGCCAGTGCTGTAGCCACATCAGGGTAGATTATTGGTTTTGGCGAAGGTAAATTAAGCCAGTATTTGAGTTTGATACAGTTTAAATTTTCCATAACTGTTGCCATATCAAGAGAACGCAAACATTGAGCATTATAAATTTGTTCAAATTGACCTGATACAGGTTTAGTTAGAATCTTTTTACCAAGGGTCAATGCTTCAGAAATCAATGCAAATCCTGTATTTGAAATAATTCCAGAGCAACGAACTAAAGCTTGAGTAAAATTATCACGCCCAAGCGGTTGAAAATTAATATTACTTTGTTGTGATGTTTGTTTTATATCTGGATGAAAACAGATAAATTGGTGCTCTTTAAACTGCTTTAACAATACCGTAATTTCATCTAATGCTTCAAATGGCAAATAGACGATGATGTTTCCATCCTCGGTTGGCGCAGTTTCAAATGTGTCAATCATAGGGGGGATTAGCTTATGCCCAAAATGAAACCAATGTAGGCCAATTGGTTTAGTGACGGGAGCGTAATATTTCATAATCACATTTGCGACTAATCCATATTCTTTAGGTTTAAGATATTGGCAAACTGCTTGATTGCTTATACCTAAACATTCACGATGTTGATGATGTGCAGCCCAAGCACTTACTGGCTCAAAATCGCTAATTATGCAATCATATTTTGATAAATCAAGCTCACGGACATCTTTAATGAGCCTGAAAGCTCGAATACGTTGCACAGTTTTGCGAAAATTAATTTTACCATTAAGGGTGGCAAACGTGACACCACGATAGGTTTTATAATCGCCAAAAGCTTGCATGTCGAAATAGTCTTTAGGATCGCGGCCACTGAAAATATAATCAACATTCGCACCAACCTTTTTCAGTGCGTTAGCTAATGTTCTACAGCGACTGACATGGCCATTTCCTGTTCCTTGAACACCAAAGAGAATTTTCATATCTTTATGATTCGTCAATTTAAGTTATACAAATATAATAGCAGAACAGCTTATTATTATGTAAATTATTTTGTATGATTAAATGCAACATGATATTCATGATTAGTTGTCATAATTCAACATTGGTTAACGTTATTACTCATTAGTCTAAATGAAGCAACAGTGCTTCATCTAGTTACTATAAAATAGTCTCACTTAAAGTGTATAAATTTTGTATAACTTTGCTTCTTTTTTCAGTACAATAGCCTAAGTAATTGTTAGATGAATAGTGAGATTTGCATATGTCATTAAGAATCATCAATAAACAAAATTACCTTATTGTTGCATTAGCAATTATTTTCTTTTTATTTGCTGATTCTGCAAGATATTTGACAATCACAATTGGCTCATTAGTTACTGTTAATGATATTTCACACCACATAATCGCTAAGTTAGGCATGAATGAGCATAATGATTGCCATTCTTTATTACAAAAATCATCTCATGATTCAGCTTGTACCACTTTTAATCTTCAGTTTTTACCACATTGTGAACTATACCTTACATTTAACTTTGCTCAAAAATATAAAAAGTTTATTCCTGAATTAAAACTACTAAGAATTGTTTAATTAATTTGTATTTTCAATAAAAAATTAGTCGAAATATTTATCTTTGCAGTAAAAATTTTTTGTTATTCGTTTTTATCACTAATCACTAGATAGTGATTGATTATTATAGAAAAATGATTATAGGAATATTATGAAACGTCGAAATTTTTTGTTCAATATTACAGCGGCTTTAAGTGGGGTAGCAGTTACAAAAGCCTTTGCCAAAATGGATAATTCAACTATGTCAGGTATGGCTTGTGAAGCCAACTCTGATCAGTGTAAAACAGGTGAAATGGGAGACATGAATATGAAGATGAATATGGGTAACAAAGTTTCACAAAAATTATTACCGACCTCAGCTTTGCCACAAGGTCTAAATTTACCAGAATTAACTCATTTAGAAAATACCAGTAATAAACAAGGTATTTTTGAAGCAATCTTAGAGGCTAAACCCATTAAGTTAAAGTTAACACAAGATATTACAACAGAATTTTGGGCATATAATGGTCATATCCCCGGTCCAATGATTGAAGCTTTTGAGGGAGATAACGTTAAAATTACTGTTAAAAATAACTTACCTCAAGCGACAACCGTACATTGGCATGGTTTGCTGATCCCATCTAATCAAGATGGTAATCCACAAGATCAAATTCCTGCTGGAAGTAGCCGAACTTATGAGTTTACTATACCAGAAGGGAATGCTGGTACCTATTGGTATCATCCACACAGCCATGAAACAGTAGCAGAACAAGTTGCGCGAGGATTAGCTGGCATATTTATTGTACGCAGCAAAAACGATCCGCTCGCATTCTTGCCTGAACAACACTGGTTTTTTTCAGATTTAAAATTGACTGATAAAGGCGAAATTGCGGATAATTCAATGGTTGATTGGATGAATGGCCGCGAGGGACAATTTGTGTTAATTAATGGTGGTTATCGTCCCAAAATCACCATAAATACGGCAACAAGGGTACGAGTTTGGAATGCGTGCTCTGGTCGTTATCTTAATTTATCTATTCCTGGCTGTGATGTTTATTTGGTTGGTACGGATGGTGGATTAATGCCAGCTCCTGTTTTACTCAATAAACCTCTGCTATTGTCGCCAGCTGAACGTGCAGAACTTGTCATTTTGCCAAAGCAATCTGGTACAGTGTATTTACAATCTATCGGTTACGATCGCGGAAAGATGGGCAATGTACCACCAGAACAAGATATCATACTGGGAGAATTGGTATTGACACAGTCAAAATCAATGACTATCCCGTCAACCTTACGTTCATTGCCAAAACTAGGGCAGGCAACGACCTATAAATCTATTGAATATACCGAAGTCATGGACATGAAAGAGCCGCGTGGTGGTGTGTTATTTTTAATTAATGGTAAACGCCATGATATGCAAAGGATCGATTTGAAAAGCAAAATTCATGAGGTTGAAGAGTGGACAATTTTCAATAACTCTCATATGGATCACAATTTTCATATACATGGCGCACAGTTTATTGTTGTTTCACACGAATTGAATGGTGAAAAAAATCCACCTGAATATGTCGCCTTAAAAGACACTATTAATTTACGTCCACATGAAAAGATCACCATAAAAATTCAACAAAATATGGCCGGATTACGTATGTATCATTGCCATATTGTTGAACATGAAACACTCGGTATGATGGGGCAATTAATGGTGGAATAATATTCCTTCCTATTCTTCCCTTAATTCAACTTTTTAGTATGGTTGGATTAAGGGAAAATAAATTAACATAAAATTACTTTAGTTGTTTTTTCTAATTCAGAAACTTGTTTTTTATCGACCAAATCATTAGTAATGAGTGCAGTAATTTCACTCCATCCACAAATTTTATATAAACTTTTGCGATTAAACTTAGTATAATCTCCGAGAATATACCTTTTATCGGAATGAGAAATAATTGTCTTGTCTATATATGCATCAGAAGATGATGGGCTAGATGGTCCATTAAGATTACTAAAGCCATCCGTGCCCAAGAAACAAACATCTACCTGAATTTCATTAATCATTGAAACTGTCCAGCCACCAAAAACAGATGAACTTTTATCACGTAATTCGCCACCAAATAAGAAAACTTGGTTTTGTGATGAGATCAATACATTAGCTACAGGTAAAGAATCAGTAAAAACTTTAAAACCAGAACGAAATGATAACAATTTAGCTAATTCTAGCACTGTACTACCTGTTCCAATAATCATTGAGCAATTATCAGGAATTAAAGTTAATGCTTTTTGTGCAATACTTTTTTTTAGACTTGCATTTTCTTTTTCTCGAATTTTAAAAGGGTGCTCAATTGCGCCCTGTTTAAGAGTTGCTCCTCCATGGCTTTTGACTAAAAAGCCTTTTTTTTCTAATGCTAATAGATCTTTACGAATTGTTTCATACGTTACTTGATATTTACGAGCCAATTCACTTACATACACAGTTCCTGCCGTGATTAACTCTTCTAAAATCAATTCTCTTCTCTCATTCATTAGTTGCATTGTTAACAACCTCAAGTATCTTAATATGGATATAAGTTCTTCAACGTTTATCATACGTAATTATTATCGACATTTTACAGCAAAGTTTATTTTATTCCTTATTTATCTTAAATCTTTCTATTCCCTACTCAAAATTGCCGTAAAAAAACAACTTAAATTTGATATTTATTGGTTTTTATTTTAATTAAAAACAATATATTATTTGTTTTGTGATTTTGATCACATTGACTTGCAAACAAAAACCAATTATAAAGTTGGTTATCAATATAAATAAGGAGAACCAATGAAAACCAAAATTGCTATAGCCTGTGACGATATTGGATTTGAATACAAACAAGTAATAAAACAATACCTAATCCAAGAAAAAAATGCTGTTATTGTTTATGACCCAGTGAAGGTTAAAGAAGATGGAATTAACTCTTTTGCCAAGTTAGCTGATGAAATGTCAATTTTAATTCAAAAAGATGTTTGCCGTTTAGGAATTTACATTTGTGGAACGGGTATTGGTTTTACTTGTCAAGCTAATAAACATTGGGGAATTCGCGCAACAGCTGTAACTAACCCTTATTCAGCCAAAAGAGCCAGACTAAGTAACAATGCACAAATTATTGGGCTTGGTTGTCGAGCTAATGGACTAGAATATACCAAAATGATTATTGATGCTTGGCTTGATGAACCTTTCAATTTTGAAACAGCACGAGAAAATTCTAAAAAAAACCTACTTGAAGCTGAACGCAATGATAATGCTTTATTAGTCAAACCTATGCATGTTGCATGGAATATGGGATTTAGAGCAGATGAGTAATCAACAAAGGAGTCACCTATGGAACTGATCACACAATTTATTAATGATTTAGGCAATTTTATTTTTATTCCTATCATATTTCTAATATTTATGGCCGCACTCGGTCGGCCTATCTCTGAATGTATATCTTCTGCAATGAAAGTCGGTATTGGTTTTATTGCATTAAGTATGACCATTAAGTTTATGCTTGACAAAATGGCACCAGCTGTAACAGGACTTGCTGAAAGTACGGGATCTTCGCTTAGCGCAATTGATGTTGGTGGAGCGGCTACAGCGGTAATGGGATTCGGTTCGAGTATGGGGCCGATTATTATTCCATTATGTGTTGCTGTTAATATATTACTTCTTATTATGAAAATTACTGACTGTGTAAATGTGGATGTATTTAACTTGCACCAAAATGCATCAATGGGAGCTATTGTTGGCGTTTATTCAGGAAGTTTTTTATATGGTGTATTAACAGCAGCTCTTTTCCACGTATGGGCATTAATTGCCGCCGATCTTGGTGCTAAAAATAATGAAAAATTTTATAATTTACCAGAAGGTGTTTCGATTTCTCATCCTGTAGCAAATACCTATCTTATTTTTGCTTATCCGTTTAATTGGATTTATGACCGTATACCTGGTTTCAAAAATCTTAGCATTACAGCTGAAACCATTCAAAAACGTTTTGGAGTACTCGGTGATCCAACTGTGGTTGGATTTATTATTGGAGTATTGCTTGGATTCTGTGGTTATTCATGGCAAACCCCATATAAAACTATCATTGAAAGTCTCCAATTAGGTATGTATTTAGCCGCAGTAATGCTGTTATTACCAAGAATGACTTCTATAATGATGGAAGGGTTAGTACCATTATCAAATGTAGCTCGAAAAAAATTAGTTAAACGGTTTCCCAATCGTGACATTACTGTCGGCATGGATACTGCATTAATCGTTGGTAACCCTTCGGTTATCGCTCCCGCTTTATTACTTATCCCTGTTATTGTCATCTTAGCAGTTATTTTACCTGGTAATAAGGTGATGCCATTAGGAGATTTATCACAATTTGTATTCTTTATTGCTTGTATGGTACCTGTATTTAAAGGAAACATTCTCCGAACATGGATAACATCCATTTTTTTGTTTGGTGGAGGTTTATATATTGCTTCATGGATGACACCTTCAACAAATGAAGTATTCCAAAAATTTGGTACTAATCCAGACGCAACAGTGATGTACACCTCATTAAACCCATCAGCAAATCCATTTACAGGGCTTTTTGCCGCAATCAGTCATGTAGGCATATTAGGTTATATGTTGATTGGTTTAATTTTGTTATCAATTGGTTATTTATTAAAGAAAAAAGAAACAAATTCAAATATCAATAGCGAGGTTTCAAAATGAAAAAAGTATTAGTGGTATGTGGAAATGGAATTGCTTCATCATCAATCATGGTTTCAATTTTACAAGACTATTTAAAAGAACAAAATTTAACTGCACAAGTGGATAAATCATCACTAATGGCATGTAATGCAGATACGTTTAATAGCTACGATTTGGTCGTCTCATCAACCAAAATCGATAATCCTGAGATAAAAACAAAAGTTATTGTCGGTGCAGGTTTACTTACTGGCCTAGGAGAAGAGACTATATTCGAAGCGGTTAAACAAGAACTAACAAAATAAGAGGCCGACTATGTTTATTTTAGTTCATGATTTAGAAGAAAGTATTCACAACTATCAAGATGCAATAAGCTCATCGGGCTCTTTTTTATTAACCAAAAATTATATTCATGCTGATTATATTAATGCATGCATAGATCGTGAAAAAGAGTATCCAACGGGATTAATGATGAGTAATGGTATTGGCATTGCAATCCCCCATGCCAATTATCAACTTGTTAAATCTGACGCTATTAGTTTGGTACGTTCGACTAAAGGCATTGTATTTAGGCAAATGGAAAATGCTGACTTAATGGTAACTTGCCATTTAATCTTTAATTTGGCGTTATCAACTAGTAATCAACATTTATCGATACTTAGAAAACTATTTACTTTATTTCAGAACGAAATTTTTATTACCCAGTGCCAGCATTTAAGTTGTCTACAAGCAGAAGAATTGATTGCTCAGCAATTAAATACGAAATGAATTTCAATCTTGGTAAAGTTTTATTGGAAAATGACTAACAACAATTTACTAATAAAAATAAAAGTTTAAGTTAAATAATAGCATATTTTTATCTCGGCAATAGTTCAGGCTATTGCCCTTATAAGGAAAAAAAAATGCAATCACAATTAATCATTGAAGAATTAAATCGTTCGGTTAAAACATTAACGGAACAAAATATTACGAACTTGATACAAAAAATACAACAACATGATCGTATTTTTGTTTATGGTACAGGACGATCAGGTCTTATGCTAAAAGCTTTGGCAATGAGGCTTATGCAACTTGGGCTAAATGCCTTTGTCGTAGGCGAAACGACAACACCATCAACAAAACAGGGCGATTTATTAATTGTAGCATCGGCATCGGGAGAAACAAACAGTGTCAATATGATAGCAGAATCTGCACTAAAGCAATCTATTGATCTTGCTATTATCTGTGCATCGCCTAATTCTACACTAGCAAAAATTCAAACTCCTGATATTATTTTGCAATCTGGTAATAAATATTCCACATCACAAATAAGCCAACAACCTCTGGGGAGCCTTTTTGAACAAATGTTACTTGTCATCTTTGACACAGTCATTCTTACCATGAGCAATCAACAAAAAGATAGTAATGATGATATGGCTCATCGCCATGCCAGTTTAGAATAACGCCTGACTGATATGATAAACGCCACTTATTTTTTTAAATAAGTGGCGTTTATCAAATAATCATAACCGTACTAGCTTTATATCCATATTACTTAATAATCCCCGTAAAAAGCTTATTTTATACATATGTAAATTAAAAATAATAAAAAATGACCATTTGTAATAATTGTTTTTCATTTTTGCTAAAAATGCTAATATATCATCATTATGACAATGATATATTATTGGCAAAAACTCAGCAAATGCTTGATTATTAAAACCGCGTTATCTCACTTATTGTTAGGTGTAATGGCTGCTGGGTTCGGTTTATATCAACATGAAGCGCTTCCTTCGGAAGCTCCTGTTTCGCAAATTGGGATCATTGCAATTGCATCTATTGTACAAGATCACCAAGAAGTAGAGCGAAAAAAATCACAAACGCTATCACATTTACAAAAACGATGTATCGCAGCGCTTTTTGTTATACCTAATAGTATTGAACTTTCACCAAGTAAAGTTATTCGACTATCCCCTTATAACGGCATACGAGCTGGACCTAAAGCTACCGTTTAATGAGCTTATCACTCAAATAAAACTAATTTTTATATAAGGTTAATTCCTTAAATCCGCATTGAAAAAATAAGAGAAAAGTTATGTTATTAAAATTATTAACAAAAGTATTTGGTAGTCGCAATGATCGCGTTTTAAAAACCATGCGTAACCGAGTTGAAAAAATTAATGCACTTGAACCAGCCATGGAAGCATTGTCAGATGAAGAATTAAAAGCTAAAACCACAGAATTTAAACAAAAGGTTGCTGCAGGTATCCAATTAGATGATATTTTGGAAGAGGCTTTCGCGGTGGTGCGCGAAGCAAGTAAGCGTGTATTTGGTATGCGTCATTTTGATGTGCAGTTAATCGGTGGTATGGTATTAAATGAACGTTGCATTGCCGAAATGCGCACAGGTGAAGGAAAAACCTTAACGGCAACATTACCTGCTTATTTAAATGCACTAACAGGTAAAGGTGTGCACGTTGTTACGGTTAATGATTACTTAGCACAGCGTGATGCAGAAAATAATCGTCCATTATTCGAATTTTTAGGATTAACTGTTGGTATTAATTTACCTAATATGCCACCACAAATAAAACGTGAAGCCTACAATGCTGATATCACTTATGGTACTAACAATGAATATGGTTTTGATTATCTACGCGATAATATGGTATTTAGCAAAGATGCTCGAGTACAACGTCCATTACATTACGCCTTAGTCGATGAAGTCGACTCAATTTTAATTGATGAAGCAAGAACCCCACTGATTATTTCAGGTCAGGCCGAAGATAGTTCTGAAAGATATATTAGTATTGATAAAATCATTCCTTATTTAACTCGCCAAGAAAAAGAAGACTCTGAACAGTTTCAAGGGGATGGAGATTTTTCCATTGATGAAAAATCACGCCAAGTTAATTTAACCGAGCGTGGATTAGTTAAAGTTGAAGAACTATTGATTAAACAAGGCATCATGAAAGGTGATGAATCGCTTTATGCGCCAAGTAATATTGTTCTAATGCATCACGTTAATGCAGCCCTACGTGCTCATCACTTATTTCATCGCGACGTTGACTATATTGTTAAAGATAACGAAATAGTTATCGTGGATGAACATACTGGTCGAACCATGGATGGTCGTCGTTGGTCTGATGGTTTACACCAAGCGGTTGAAGCAAAAGAGCATGTTAAAATCCAAAATGAGAATCAGACACTAGCTTCAATTACGTTCCAAAACTATTTCCGTTTATACGAAAAATTAGCGGGGATGACAGGTACTGCGGACACTGAAGCATTTGAATTTAATCAAATTTATGGGTTGGATACGATTGTTATTCCAACAAATCGTCCAATGCAACGAAAAGATCAATCTGACCTTGTCTATATGACTGAAAAGGAAAAGATTAACGCGATTGTTACTGATGTACAAGAATGTGTAAAACGCGGCCAACCCGTTTTAGTTGGGACAGCATCAATCGAAAAATCAGAATTAGTTTCACAAGCATTTAAAAAAGCCGGCATTAAACACAATGTGTTAAATGCTAAATTCCATGCTCAAGAAGCTGAAATCATTGCTAATGCTGGGAGTAAAGGTGCCGTTACTATTGCAACTAACATGGCGGGGCGTGGTACCGATATTATGCTTGGTGGAAATTGGCAAAGTGATATAGCTAAAATTGAAAATCCAACGCAAGAAGATATCGAAAAAGCGAAACAAGTTTGGCAAACAAAACACGAAGAAGTGATTGCATTAGGTGGGCTTTATATTTTAGGTACAGAGCGTCATGAATCGCGTCGTATCGACAACCAGTTACGTGGTCGTGCTGGTCGTCAAGGTGACCCTGGTGCTTCACGTTTTTACCTATCACTTGAAGATCCATTGATGCGAATCTTTGCCTCTGAACGTGTCGGTAACATGATGCGTAAACTGGGCATGAAAGAAGGCGAAGCCATTGAACACCCATGGGTAACTAAAGCCATTGCCAATGCACAAAAGAAAGTTGAAAGTCGCAACTTTGATATTCGTAAACAACTTCTTGAATATGATGATGTTGCTAACGAACAACGTAAAGTAATTTATCGTGAACGAAACAGTTTACTTGATAATGCCGACATAAAAGATACCATTGATTCGATCCGAGGTGATGTATTTAATACACTCATTGACCAATACATACCACCACAATCAATTGAAGAAATGTGGAATATCCCTGGACTTGAAGCCGCGCTAAAAACAGACTTTGATTTGGATTTACCCATCGCCAAATGGTTAGATGAAGAGCAGAACCTACATGAAGAAACATTGCGCGAACGTATCTTACAAATGGCACAAGAAAGATATTTAGAAAAGGAAAATACTGCTGGTGCTGAAGCATTTAGGCACTTTGAAAAAAGTGTCATGCTACAAACACTTGATACGCTTTGGAAAGAACACTTAGCTGCTATGGATTATTTACGTCAAGGTATTCATTTACGTGGTTACGCACAAAAAGATCCAAAACAAGAATATAAACGCGAGTCCTTTAATATGTTTGCTGGCATGTTAGAATCGTTAAAATATGATGTTATTGGTCTTTTAAGTCGTGTGCAAATTCGCTCACAAGAAGAAGTTGATGAAGCAGAACGTCAACGTCTTGCTGAAATGGAAAAACTAATGGCTAAACAACAAGCTAGTCATGAATCTGTGACCACCATGAATGGCGAGGGTGAAGATCAGACAGTCGGGGCCACAACACAACCAATGGTGCGAACTCAAGCTAAAGTTGGACGTAATGATCCGTGCCCTTGTGGTTCAGGTAAAAAATATAAACATTGTCATGGTGCTGTTCAGTAAGGTAAAAATTTAGTATCATCACACAAAGTTGATGATTAAAACGTCGATTAGGATCGGCAATAAATTGAAATAGGGGGAGTTGCTGCTTTCCCTAATTTTACTCATAGGCAAATAGAATTATGAATAAACATATTGAAATTGCTGTAGGTATTATTCGTTCACAAAATTGTCAAATCTTTATCACCCAACGCGGTGAAGACTCTCACCTTGCTGGTTTTTGGGAGTTCCCAGGTGGAAAAATCGAGGCAGGAGAAACCCCATATCAAACCCTACAACGCGAAATTGCTGAAGAAGTAGATATCTATATCCATCAAGCCCAATTCTTAGATGTTTTTGAACACAGTTATGATGATCGTGATATCATAATTCATGCTTATTTAGTTGAAGAATGGGATGGTGTTCCTTTCGCTAAAGAAGGTCAACCAAGCCGTTGGATTGATCAAGAAGATTTGAATGCCGACGAATTTCCTGACGCCAATCGGCCGATTATCGAAATGCTAAAAAATTTGGATAAACAAATCTAGTCTATTTATTAGTATTTATTTTTGTCAGCTTTGTTTATTAAGATTAGTTTATTTTGTCATTTCTATTTCTTCTGTTTTTAACTTGAGACAGTTCTAACATCGCCTTTATAAATCAATGCGCTACACAACTAAGAGCGCTTTGCTAATTTCCATTGTTATCAGGCCGAATTTTCCGCACATAATCTAAAGTGATATACAATAAACAAGGAAAAAACAGGTTAAATATAGCAACTTTTTAAGTAAAATAAATTTTTTATTCGCTAGATAATAAGCGTTAAAAAATATATAATGCCGCGAATTTTTGATGTTAATTACCATTAAAAATAGTGTTAAATTAAATTAAATAAAATTAAGGTGTTAATTATAATGAAAGAATATAAGGTAGTTGTTTTTCAAGAAGGAGCATTGTCTTCATTACTTTTAGGCTCAGCTAATGCTAATGAAGTTAAATTTTCAGAATTTTTAAACAAAAATGCTCAAGATGGTTGGCGCGTAGTAACGATGGAAAAAGATATGCGCCGCTTGTTCTTGTTTTGGAAAAGAGAAGCCTATTTAATTGTAATGGAACGGGAACGTAGTTAAATAAAAGTCTGAATATCATTACCTATTTTTTTAATGAATTCATTCAAAGCATGAATATT
Organism: Gilliamella sp. X-57; assembly: GCF_057063565.1. Lineage (NCBI taxonomy): Bacteria > Pseudomonadati > Pseudomonadota > Gammaproteobacteria > Orbales > Orbaceae > Gilliamella > Gilliamella sp. X-57. The sequence goes on from NZ_JBXSQI010000007.1 coordinate 33,511, forward strand.
TTAGATTAATAATTTCGTCTTTTTTAAGGTAATGGCATTTTTACTCATACGTGCCTGATAAAAAGTGAAATACATTAGCGATTGTTAAAATTGGGAATCAATATATCTATTCATTGTATTGTATTCCCACTAAATCAGATAAACTCAATCAATCTTTTTTAAATAAAGCAATATTATTTAACAACAGGCAATTTCAAGTAACTACCATATTTTTATAAAAAAGCAAAAGGACGCGTTAAGATTTACGCTGTAATTTTTGTTCTGCTAGAGCCAAAAAAACAATACCAATAATGATAGATAACCCGCCAAGCATACGCGTCAAGGTAATTTGCTCATCAAAAGCAATAACCGAAACCAACATCACGGTGACCACCTGTAGATGAGACGCGGCAAAAGCGGGGCCTACTGGTGCGTTTTTTAATAATACCATCCAAGTGACAAATGCGCCTGTATAACCAAGCATGACTAAATAGGCCCAGCCATGAGAGAAAACACGAATTAACCAATCGACACTCACTTCAAGTGGCATTGCCGATAATGCCGTTAATTTAAAGCTTGTTTGACCAAACGTATCAAAAAATAGTAGCAAAATAAATCCAATAATATAAAATTTTTTCATTATGTAAGCCCGACTAAAACGACACCAGTGGTAATAAAAAATATTCCAATGATACGGAATAATGTAAGATGTTCTTGAAATAAAATGCGCCCAGCCAACATAACCGTAATAATATTAAATGATCCTAATAAAATACCTTGTGACAAAGGGACTTCACTTAAAAAAGCTAGCCAAAAAATAAAACCAATAAAGTATGCGGCAAAACCTAGCCAAAGCCAAAAATTACCAAATAATTTTTGCCAATAATGCAAACCTTGCTGATTTTTCGAGGTGATTGCCGCATACTTAAATGCAATTTGTCCCATCGTATCACAGGCAATATTTATTAACCAAAGTATAATAATTAAGATTGACACTGCTGACAAAATCCATGTATTTCAAGCACGCTATGTTTGATTAAAAAATCACTTTGCTGTGCTAATTGCTTAAGCTGATGTTCGATATCTTGTGAATGTTTTTCAATGATCTGTTGACATTTATCACAAATAAATAAAATTGAAATATGCTGTGGATCTTGAAAGTGTGGGCAAATAATATAACTATTAGAAGATTCAACTTTATGGATGAAACCTTGCTCTAGTAAAAATTCAAGCGCACGATAAATTGTAGGTGGTTTAGCCTGAGGTTCACTGACTTTGAGTAGATCTAAAAGATCATAGGCACTCATCGCTTTATTTGCTGTTAACATAATATCTAAAACTGTTCGACGTTGCGTTGTCAGTTTAATACCCCGCTTTTTGCATAAAGTTTCAATCTTTTCAAGGAGCAGATTATGCATTCGGTTTCCTTTGCCTTTCGTCATTATTTTTTTGTGCCGCTTTTCTTCGTCTTATTTCTTTAGGGTCATTGATTAAAGGTCGATATATTTCAATGCGGTCACCATTTTTAACCAATTCATTGAGATCACAACGTTTGCCATAGATGCCAATTAAATGTTCATCTAGTTTAATCTGACATAACGATAAGATATTGGATTTTGTAATTGCTTGCAAGACATTCGTTTGCTCATCGACATCGCAATTAATTATCGTCGGGTTATTTGGTAACGCATAAACAACTTGAATATTTATCATTTATAAATCTGCCTTGCTCGTTTTGAAAACGCATTAACCATACTCGTCATCACTTCTTTAAACACAGGAGAAAAAGCAATATCTAGTAGCTTATTTTTAAACTCAAAATCTAAACTAAAACTAATTTTACTTTTGCTATCACCGAGTGAACTAAATTGCCATCTTCCCGATAGGTGTTTAAATGGTCCTTCAAACAATTTTATCTCAATAGAATGTGGTTGATTAATCTGATTTACTGTAGTGAAAGATTTTTTAAAGCCTAACTTTTCAACTTCAATAAACGCTGTGTACGTATTATCTTGTTTGCTAATAATACCAGTTGCGATACAATCAGGAACAAATTCAGGGTATCGAGCAATATCATTCACTAAGCAAAACATTTGCTCTACAGAATAAGGCTCGATAACTTCGTGAAAAACGTGTGCCATAATAATAAAATAAAAAGTTAAAATTAGTGGCATATCATATCATGTAACTTTATAATAACGCACATTATGACTAAGAAAAAATCACATAAGCCAGGTTCGGCAACCATTGCATTAAATAAACGCGCACGCCATGAGTACTTTATTGAAGAGGAAATTGAGGCGGGCTTATCCCTACAAGGTTGGGAAGTAAAATCCCTACGCGCAGGAAAAGCCAATATTAGTGACAGTTATGTTTTACTTAAAGATGGTGAAGCATGGCTCTTTGGTGCAACTATTACACCTCTTAATGTCGCGTCAACACATGTTGTGTGCGAACCAATGCGCACACGTAAATTATTGTTAAATGAACGAGAACTAAACTCATTATTCGGTCAAATTAATCGCCAAGGTTATACTGTTGTTGCGCTTTCACTTTATTGGAAGAACGCTTGGGCAAAAGTGAAAATTGGTGTTGCTAAAGGTAAGAAAGAATACGATAAACGCACAGATATTAAAGAGCGTCAATGGCAAGTCGATAAAGCGCGCATTATGAAAAACGCCAATCGATAATACATGGTTACTTGCAGAGTATCGTTTTAGCGGTGGCGTATAATTTGTGGCTTGATAAAAAATGCATTGTTTTTTAATTCTTTAAAGTTAAGTAAATCATCTATTACATTAACACAAGTATGAGCCATACTTTGAAAATCTTGAGCAATAGCATCAATCGGATAGTAAGAATAATTAAGATAAATATTATAATCATAAGAACACAAACAGATCTGTTGTGGTTTGGCGTCCACTTCAACTAAATAGCTCAGTACTTCTTGTAGTAAATTACATGAAGGTGTAAAAATAGCTTTTGGCAGTCTTCCTAATTTTTTATGAAGATTTTTGAGTAATTCATATCCTTTATTGGGGCAATAGTTATCACTGACTAACCATTGTGGATTAATGGTTAAACCTACATTTTTAAGACCCTGTTTAAATCCCTTAAGCCTAGCTTCAATGGACGTTAACTGTGTGTCACATCCAATAAAATAAAATTCATCGAATTGCCTTGCATACGGCTGAATTAGCTCAGCGACCGAGTTTAATGATTCACTAGTAATAAATGGCAATGGTGTATCTTTAAGATAGCGATCGAAAAATAGCACAGGGATATTTTGATTAATACCAATATAAAACTCATCGCTATCTAATGAAGTAACAACAATCATTGCATCGACTTTTCGTTCAACTAAGTTTTGTGCCACTTTAATTTCTATGTCTTTATTATAATGACTACAAGTAATTAATAATTGTATGTTTTTTTTCCTAAAACAAGCTTCTAAATAGTGCAAAAATATGGAAAAAAAAGAATTGGACATATCTGGTACTATTACACCGATGGTATCAGTACTATTTGCTTTAACCAAATATTGACGAATATGAGCCTGTTCACTGTATTGCTCAGCAATGGATAATACACGTTGCCGTGTTTGTGGTGAAATACGATATTTTTTATCTCGTTTATTAAAAATATGGCTGACGGTCGTTGCCGACACGCCAGCTAAACGAGCAATATCATTGATTTTTAATTTATTACTCGCCATAGATATCACTATTTCCTTTTATATCAACGAGGAGTGCGCAGCTGTTTGTTAGGAAATATTGGATTACAGTTAACCGATGGATTTTGGTACCAATATGCAACACTGGCAATATCATCACAACGCTCATATAATCTTATATCATCATTACCAATTTGTTGAAAGGTAAGCTTGATATTTTTGTGAAATGCAATCGGATCAGGTAAATGCCAACGATATAAACCATGCATAGGCAATGCATCGTCACCAAAACCGTGTACTGGATTTGCATCTCCAGTTTGAAAAAAATCGCGCGTTGCATCACGCTTAGTCTGATAAGGGTAGCCCATAAATAGCGTTTGAAAACATTTAGCTGACGGACGTCCTTGGCTATCACGATTGTGAAACGCCCACGCCCCACCAAAATAGTCTTCAGAGCCTGTGGAGTGTTGAGTTGGATATTGACTATCATCATCCAGATAGAATTTAAATTCTCCTTCTCCCCACCAGTAACGTTCCAAGGCTGTTAATGCTAAGTAAGTACCAACATAGTAGCCATGACCTTCGATATTATCTAATAATACATAATCTTCGGCATAATTAGTTACTCTTTGTCTGCGCCATTGAGCATGAAAATAAAGCGGTGCTTCAAATGGTTTTGGCATTAAGGCATAATTAATGGTGAAAAAGAAATGCTGTAAATCTGCTTCATGTTCATTTTGAATTTCAATCCTCGCTTTTCTATTAAAAGGCATTCTAAAATAGCTATTAAATCCACCGGTTGGATTGACTACAATGGGCATGGAGTTAATATCACATCTTGCGCCAAAACCATTACAGAAAAAATCACCGATAGGGCTTTCGACTGATGGTACTAGTTCATCATCCCAATAAATGCGGATAACAACATCACGTAACACAAAACTACCGCGATGTGTTCTATCTGTTAAGGTAAACCACATATGACGAATTTCGGCAGGTCCTGTAATTTCAGCGATAGTGACTGTTTCACCTGCTGGTATTGATATGCAACCTTGCCCTTTACGACTTGGCCCTAAAGCGCTCGCTTTCATGCAAGATTGACCTTTTTCACCCGTCATATTTTCAGGCGAAATGGTTCTGGTTTGTTCAAAGTGAAATTGTGTGACTGAATTATATATGTTCATTGTGAATCCTTACTAACGTTTATTAAATGTAATTTTCTTTAACTATTTTTTATTTGTATCTTCTGTTTTTTATCACCATTTAAGAAGAAAATAGCAAAAATCATAAATCCTAAAACAACTAATCCAAGATGATTAAATGTGGTTGCCGCACCGGCAGTATCGTAAAAATCACCAACCAGGGTGGAAAACAAAATAACACCGACAGAGCCTGCCACCTGATAACCGATTAAAAAGACAGTTGCGGAAAGACGGGCATTAAAATTAATATCAATATATTTAAATACCGAGACTAAAATGGTAGAAATTTCTAAGCAGTGCATAAGCTTAATGACAGAAATAATCGCAATACTATTAACATGTCCAGTAAGGAATATACGAGAAGCTGAAATAAACGCAGCAAAAATTAACGCGTTTTTTGCTCCCACACGATTTACAACAAATGGAACACAAAACATGACCGCCGCTTCTAAAAAAACTTGAAAAGAATTTAATATGCCATATAAGCGATAACCATCATTGATATCGTCAAACTGCTGAGTAAAATAAACAGGGAATAACTGTTGATCATAAATATTATAAAGACTATAAGTTCCAAGTACATAGATAACAAATATCCAGAATTTTTTCAGTGTAAAGACTGATATAATTTCATTAAAACTTAGCTTGTCTTTTTGTTGGAAGACAACTTCTGATGATTGATTTAAATCGGGTTTAAAATTGAGATTAAGTAGCATAAAGCAGATACCTACACCCGATGCAGCCCAAAAATTTAGATGCGGATTAAGACTAATTAAAATACCGGCAATAAAGGTTCCTACTGCATAAGCGATGCAACCCCACATGCGGCATTGACCGAACTCGAAACCAAAAGCGCGGCTGATTTTTTCACAGTAAGAGTCAATTAACCCCATCCCTGCAACCCAACCAAAGCCTAAAAAGAAACTACCAAAGATGACACCAATGTAAAAGCTATGCTTTAGTAACGGTTCATAAACATAAATTAATGCAGGCGCGGCTAATGTGATAATAATACTTTGAAACCAGATAAGATGTTTTTTCAACACCAATTTATCTTGATAAACACCATACACAATCATAATAATGAGCGAAACAAAGTAATTAAATGAATAAATAATACCAGTCTGTTTTGCTGTTAAGCCAATCTCCTTACTTAGCCATATGGCATAAAACGAAAAAACAAAACTACCTGCAGCGTAATACATAAAACTGTAACAGGAAGCGAACCAATAAGTCGGCTTGTTATAAAATGCACTTGTCATAATTTATCCTATAAAGAGTGAAGCACTGCAATTGAGTATGCAGAGCTAAAAATTTAGCTTTAAAAGGTTTATTGGATAAATGTGATCAATATCAAAATTATTTAATTAACATAGATAAGGAAAGCTATTGTGTATAATACATAGCTCTTAAATTGATAAGTTACTATAGAAAAGTTTGAAAAATTTATAGAAAGAAACAAAATATTGAAATTGGCTAAGCTTTAATATAACCGATAGGAAAATAATTTTACAATCTAACTGGCGTTATTTTGTACACTAAATAACGCCAATACATTATATTTTGATTCATTTCACGATAACACAACAAACTAACGTTGATCGTCAATAGTCACACCAGCTGGTGGTGTAAACTTGAACTTGTCTAATGATACTTTACCTAATTTTTGTCGAGACAAATCATAAAAACTGCGTTGTCCATCTTCTTCAATTATCGTAAAATTTGAGATCATCCCAGTTGGTAAAACCGAAATAATAAAGTCTTGATTAGAACCATCGGTGGCTTTTAGTGTAAACGAATTTTGCTTACGTGTAACGTTATAAGCATTCCATATTGAATTATGACTATCAGTAATAAGTAACATTAAACGATTATCAACTGCTTTTTTTAAATCCATTACAGTTACTTGTTCAACAGCGGGCGTATAAACCCACATATTTTTTCCATCGGAAATAATTGATGTTACATCTGGCTCGTTCATGGTCCAATTGAAATAATAAGGTCTAGTCACCCATAAATCACCTTTACCCTGTTGAACGGGTTGATTATCGATAGTTTTTACATCTTGCGAAAACTGTGCATAAAACCCATCAATTTTATCTAGACGCTGTTGTAAAACTTCTTTATCGCCTGCCCAAGCTGTCCATGCACTAAACAATAATCCTACCAATAATAAAAATTTCTTCATGATAAATCCTTATGTCTGCCTATTTGTTAGCTAATAACTGTATTCTAATAAGCTAAATGTTGGTGAAAAATATTACCGTGTTTCGTTTTATGGGGAAAACTATTTTCTTTTTCACTTATTGATTAACGAGTATATAATACATTTCATATTGCAAAAACTAAATATAGTGTACCATGCCGAGTATGTCTTTTGAATTTACCACTGATGAGTTTAAGCCTTTAGCGGCAAGAATGCGTCCTCGCACCTTGTCAGAATATATAGGGCAAACCCATTTATTAGGGAAAGGAAAACCATTGCCCAGAGCTATTGAAGCGGGTAATTTGCACTCAATGATTCTTTGGGGACCACCTGGCACCGGCAAAACAACATTAGCTGAAATTATTGCTCATCATGCCAATGCAAAAGTTGAACGAGTGTCTGCCGTTACATCTGGTATAAAAGACATTCGCGAAGCGATTGAACGCGCTAAAATTAATCAACAAGCCGGCATTCGCACTATTTTATTTGTTGACGAAGTTCATCGCTTTAACAAAAGCCAACAAGATGCTTTTTTACCCTATGTTGAAAACGGTACCATAACATTTATTGGCGCTACGACCGAAAACCCATCATTTGAACTCAATTCCGCCTTACTATCGCGCGCACGAGTTTATCTGCTAAAATCATTAACCAACTACGAGATTGAACAAATTTTACAACAGGCAATGGATGATCCCGACCGTGGTTACGGTAACCGAGATATTCTTTTGCCCGAAGAAACCAAAAAACAGATTGCTGAATTTGTAGGAGGGGATGCAAGGCGTGCACTTAATACACTTGAATTATTGGTTGATATGTCTGATGGTCATGCGCTTACACCAGAATTACTCAAAGAGGTAATGGGGGAACGCAGCGCTAGGTTTGATAATCAAGGAGACCGTTTTTACGATTTAATTTCAGCAGTCCACAAATCGATTCGGGGTTCAGCACCCGATGCCGCACTTTATTGGTATGCAAGGATTATTTCAGCTGGTGGTGATCCGCTTTATGTAGCACGTCGATTATTAGCGATAGCCTCAGAAGATGTCGGCAATGCCGATCCAAGAGCAATGCAAGTAGCACTAGCCGCGTGGGATTGTTTTACGCGCGTAGGTCCTGCTGAAGGTGAACGCGCAATTGCCCAAGCGATTGTTTATTTGGCTTGTGCACCAAAAAGTAATGCCGTTTATCTTGCGTTTAAGCAAGCAATGAGTGATGCCCAATCTAAATCAGATTACGATGTACCCGAACATTTACGTAATGCACCAACTAACTTAATGAAAAATTTAGGGTATGGAGCGGAATATCGTTATGCTCATAATGAGCCTAATGCTTTTGCTGCTGGAGAAAATTACTTTCCACCAGAAATGGCCAATACAAAATACTACCACCCTACAACACGTGGTGCTGAAAAGAATTATGCTGATAAATTAGCATGGATAGATGAACAAAACAGCATTAGCTCAGTTCAGCGTTACAAATCTAAAAAAAATAGCTAATTTTGTGGTGTGTTTGGGTTTATCTCCTTTCATCTATTGCACCACCTTTTCTTGAATATTTAATATCTCTAATACATGTATTGATAAATATTTGTAAAAATTTTCAAAAGATCTTAACTAATTATTTAATAGAAAATAACTATTATTTTTGCAATAATCAATTCATATATACTGTTTAGGTTAATTTTTTCATTTTATCAAATGCAAATTTTAAATAAAAATTTAAGGCGATATGTAATGAATAATTTTAAGTAGAAACAAAATAATATTAAGTAGAAAAGAGTAGTATGAGTAAAATTATAACCCAAAAAAATTTAAATAGAATTGTAACTGGGCTAAGCCCATTCATTTTTAGTACAATGAGTTACGCAAACCTAACAGCCAAAACCACTAAAGAAATTCAAGGAACAGCGCCATTATTATCACCGATTATTGAGCAACATATAGAAGAATTATCGTTATTTGGACTTAACGTTGGTGGCAAAAATTATTATGGCAACGAGATCGCTCAAATTCCCATATCACCGGCTTATCCGTTTAAAAATCAAATTAAAATAGCGCCAATTCAACAACCTAATACAGAACAATATTTAGATATTGACGGTGATGAATTAGGGTATCTTGTTACACAAACATCACCGAAAATGGTTTGGTATTATACAAATGATAAAAATCAATTGGTGGAATTTATACCGAAAAACTTCGATACCTTTTGTTCTTTAGCAAAAGAAGGAAAATTTGGTCCATATAAGATAAAAATATCAAGTGATTTAATTTTAACTTCTAAGTATGGTATTCCGTTTACTAATCAATACCCAAATGAGAGAGTTACCAAACAACCATCGATGACTTATACAATAATTTCTGATTCAGGAATCTGTTACGCAAGACCAGAGCTAGAGCCTGTAGAGGCAACGGCAAGTAAAGCAAATCAATGGGTTGAAAACAAAGGGTTTTTAGTTCAATCTACAGTTGACCCAAGTAAAAATTTTCCAACAACGGCTTTTTATGGTGCTAAATTTGACCTTTTATTAGCTAGACCTGGGCTTGCTAAGAATTATGATTGGACTCTCGTGAAAGGGAGTGAACTTGTCACTATTTCTAATAATTCCGATGTAGTCACTGTCAAATTTAATACTCGTCAAGCAATGGACACAGGTATTGCTTGGCGAAATGTTATCAAGTCTGAAAATGGATATACTGTTATCATTCAAGGAAAAAATAAAAACACAGGCAATATTATTCAATACTCATTCGCCATTACTAAATGGTTTACTGATTGGGATAAAAAAATGATTGGTTTACCTCAAGCTAGCAAAGGAAGTATAGAAGATATTATTGCAGGATGCAGATCATTAGATGGTCATTATCGTATAGGTTATGCAAATGAAGTAAGTAATGCAGTACTTGGTAAACAAGATTCTGTAATTTTCACTCGAGAGATAGGCACATTATTAGGTGAATGGGGATATACTTCTCAAGAGGCTTACCCGAATTCTTGGGCGGCAAAAATTACTGGTAAAAAGCAGCAAAATCGTACTTATCAACGAGTCTGGGTATATGATACAGTTATGCAAAGCTATTGCGACTTACATCCTTATAACGCTAAGTATCATTGCCGGACAGAAAAAGAGGGTAAAAATGCTGTCTGTATTGCTATTAAATAAATACTATTAATTTAATATTCTAGAACATTTACTCGATAGTATATAGCGCTTTGTCGACATATGATATTAATCGGCGTCGTTATAAATAGTGTCATCTTGTAGAGGATACTTCAGCAAAAAAGTTATGTTACTTTGTGACTGAGTAGTATAATATTGATTTCAAGTATAAAAGAACATCGCCAAAAAATGAACAATTCTTATTGTTCTAAGTATAAAAAGAATTTTCTAAAATTAAGAGGCATCTTAATCATTTTTGGATTTCCTAATGATTAAAAAGTGTTAATTAAAAAAATTAACACTTTTTATCTTAATATTAATTCCCAACAAAAAAAGTTTTAACCGATCAAATTAAGTGTCATTGATATATATGATTAATTGTCCATATGGAAATTGATCAAATTAAATGATTTGTTTATATCAAATAAAGCGCCTATGCTAGACAAACTTCTATCTAAATTCTAAATCAAAAATCTTGATTAAAGTCACAATGATTGTTTTTAAATAAAGATAATAAATAATGGAATAATAATGAATATAGCTAAAAAATATGTTAAAACAATCACATGTACAATATCCTTATTGCACTTTACAACAAGTTATGCCGTTTTATCAACACAAACCTCCAATATGATTGAAGGAACTAAACCCAAATTATCTATCACTGTTGAAAAACATATTGATGACTTAAATCTTTTTGGCTTAGCTATTGATGAAAAAAATTATTATGGCGATGAAGTGAGCCGTGCTCCATTTTCTACTGCTTATCCGTTTAAAAACCATATTAAAATAGCCACTTTAAAACAACCTAATGATGAGCAATACGTTGATCTTGAGGGTGATGAGTTAGATTCGCTTGTCACAAAACAAAAAGCAGAAATGATTTGGTATTATACAAATTCATCAAACCAATTAGTCGAATTTATGCCAGCAGATAATGAAACTTTTTGCTCATTAGCACAAAAAGGGCAATTAGGGCCTTATAAAATAAAAATATCTGCTGATTTAATATTATTATCAAAATATGGCATTCCCAATTCTAACGAATATCCCAATGAAAATATCGTCACGCATCCATCTAAAATTTATACTGTATTAGAAGACTCAGGCATTTGTTATGCAAAACCTGAGCTTGCGCCTTCACAAGCAGAAGCAAGTGCAAAAGATCAATGGAACAAAAACTATGGATTCTTAACTCAGTCTAATATTGACGCTAGTACAAACTTTCCAACCACGGCTTTTTATGGTGCTCAATTTGATCTTTTATTAGCTCAAAAAGGGCTTGCTCAACATTATGTGTGGAAAGTTGTACAGGGTGATAAACTTGTCACTATTTCTAGTAATGCCGATATTGTTACTGTGATGTTTAATACAGCAGAGGCAATGAATACCGGCACAGCATGGCAGCATATTATGGGCTCAAATAATGGATATACAGTTATCATTCAAGGAAAAAATAAAATTACAGACAGAATTATTCAATACCCATTTACTATTACCAAATGGTTCAGCGGTTGGGATAAAAATTTAATAGGTCAATCAATGGCCAATAGGGGAAGTGCTGAACAAATAGTTTCTGGATGTGGAGAATTAGATGGTAATTATCGTGTAAGTTATGCCGATGAAGTAAGTAATGCTCCAATGGGTAACTCAGCAAGATACACTCGGGAAATAGGTACATTATTAGGCGAATGGGGCGATCCAAATCAAAAAGCTTATCCCGGTTCCTGGGCGGCTGGACCTAGACAGAATAATTCTTTTAGACGTATTTGGCTGTATGACACTGTTGAACAAAAATACTGTGATTTACACACTTACAATGCGGTATATCATTGCCGAGGAGAAACTGAACACAAAAATGGTATTTGTACTTCTGTTAAATAAAACTTTTAATTAAACGTATCCAAAAGATCTACATTAATAATATGTAGATCTTTATAATTCTACTAATTTTTATTTTATATTTTTGAATTATCTTCTTTTATTGATGCATAAAGCAATGCTCTCCTTGTTTGCACGAAAGCTAGAAACCTTGGAAATAAATAATCATAAAATATTAATTATCGTCTAAGCCAAACAAATCAAATCTTTAACCAGTAACAAGGAACGTTATAAAACCATCAGATTAACGTTAAAAAATCTTCTGAATATAAAACATTAAAACAGACAGGGTATGTACTTAACTGTTTACTGTTTAGGTTATATTTTTGTAAAAAATATTCAGGATTCTATACCGTTTCGTGAACCATTGAGAATTGCAGTCTCTATTTGTTAAAACGTATGATAACCATCGTATCAATCAAAACATTTACAAAATCTCCCCTGCTCATAAACGAATGGGAAAGCCGAAAGCGATAGCAACTTTAATAAAGATATGGTGTTCGTTTTTTAGGTTATATTTTTGTAAAAAATATTCAGGATTCTATACCGTTTCGTGAACCATTGGGAATTGCAGTCTCTATTTGTTAAAACGTATGATAACTATCATATCAATCAAAACATTTACAAAATCTCCCCTGCTCATAAACGAATAGGAAAGCCGAAAGCGATAGCAACTTTAATAAAGATATGGTGTTCGTTTTTTAGGTTATATTTTTGTAAAAAATATTCAGGATTCTATACCGTTTCGTGAACCATTGGGAATTGCAGTCTCTATTTGTTAAAACGTTGGATAAGCATCAGTTAGGATTCAAAGGATAAAAATAAAAGTTTAAGCAATTTATTCTCTTTATAATAGGGTTAACCGCATTGCACAATTATGGTGAAAACGCCTTATAAGTTTTTAGAGGGTTATTGTAATTACTAAGTATAAGCAACTCAGCATTTTCCTACAAATAAGGCTTGATTTTAGTTAATAAATTAATATTGCTGATTAATAAACACACTATATATAGTAATAAATTAATTAATAGGTACTATATATTGTATATTTTGATAATTATCAATTATTATAGCTAACAATAAATTTTACAATTTGAGTCGATAGGAAGAATGAATAAATCAATATTAGTAACAAAACGAGATGGAAAAAAAGAGCCAATCAACCTTGATAAAATTCATCGGGTTATTGCGTGGGCGGCTGAGGGTTTAGAAAATGTTTCCGTTTCTCAAGTTGAATTGCGTTCACATATTCAATTTTACGACGGTATTCGCACATCGGATATTCATGAAACAATAATCCGTGCGGCTGCCGACCTTATTTCACAAGAAGCCCCTGATTATCAATATTTAGCAGCGCGTTTGGCCATTTTTCATTTACGTAAAAAAGCATATAACCAATTTACGCCTCCATCACTATACGAACATGTTAAAAAATTGGTCGACAGTGAACGTTACGATAAACATTTACTTGAAGATTATACCCAAGAAGAGTTTGATCAAATGGACAAAATGATTGACCATTGGCGAGATATGTCGTTTTCATATGCTGCGGTCAAACAGCTTGAAGGGAAGTATTTGGTACAAAATCGTGTTACTGGCGAGATTTATGAAAGCGCACAGTTTTTATATGTTTTAGTCGCAGCTTGTTTATTTGCTAACTATCCTAAAGAAACACGCCTTAACTATATTAAACGTTTTTATGATGCTGTTTCTACCTTTAAAATTTCATTGCCAACTCCTATTATGGCAGGTGTTCGTACGCCTACTCGCCAATTTAGTTCTTGTGTATTAATTGAATGTGATGATAGCTTAGATTCAATCAATGCAACAGCAAGTGCGATTGTAAAATATGTATCGCAACGCGCCGGAATTGGCATCAATGCGGGGAAAATTCGTGCTTTAGGCAGCTCAATTCGTGATGGTGAAGCTTTCCATACTGGCTGTATTCCATTTTATAAATACTTCCAAACAGCTGTTAAATCTTGTTCGCAAGGTGGTGTTCGAGGTGGCGCTGCAACCGTTTTTTATCCTCTTTGGCATTTAGAAGTCGAAAGTTTATTAGTTTTACGCAACAACCGTGGGGTTGAAGAAAACCGTGTTCGTCATCTCGATTATGGGGTACAAATCAACAAATTAATGTATCAACGGTTAATCAAAAACGAAAATATTACCCTATTTAGCCCATCAGATGTACCCGGACTTTATGAGGCTTTTTTTGCTGATCAAGATAAATTTGAAACGCTTTATCAGCAATATGAGCAAGATGTTAATATTCGCAAACGCGTGGTTAAAGCGGTTGAACTTTTTGCATTATTAATGCAAGAACGCGCATCAACGGGGCGTATTTATATCCAAAATGTCGATCACTGTAACATCCACAGTCCATTTAATGCTCAATTGGCGCCTGTTCATCAATCTAATTTATGCATGGAAATTGCGCTACCTACCAAGCCACTTAATAATGTCAATGATGAAAACGGGGAAATTGCACTTTGTACGTTGTCGGCCTTTAACCTTGGCAAAATCGAATCATTAGATGATTTTGAAGAGCTTGCTGACTTAACTGTACGTGCACTTGATTCACTACTCAATTACCAAAATTATCCAGTTCCTGCAGCTCGAAACTCTTCAATCAATCGTCGCACATTAGGCGTTGGCGTCATTAACTATGCTTATTATTTAGCAAAAAATGGCGTTAAATATTCTGATGGTAGTGCTAACAATTTAACGCATCGTACTTTTGAAGCCATGCAATATTACTTGCTAAAAGCCTCTAATAACCTTGCTAAAGAAAAGGGAGCATGCCCACTATTTAACGAAACAACCTATGCGCAAGGCATTTTACCAATCGATACTTACAAAAAAGATTTAGATACTATTACCAAAGAGCCTTTACATTATGATTGGGAATCACTACGAGAATCTATCAAAGCGTATGGGCTGCGTAATTCAACTTTATCGGCATTAATGCCATCAGAAACATCTTCACAAATATCCAATGCAACAAACGGCATAGAACCACCACGAGGGTTTATTAGTGTTAAAGCTTCGAAAGATGGTATCTTAAAGCAAGTTGTGCCAGATTATAATGGGCTAAAAAATTTCTATGAGCTACTTTGGCAAATTCCTAATAATACGGGGTATTTGCACTTAGTGGGAATTATGCAAAAATTTATTGACCAATCAATTTCGGCTAATACCAATTATGATCCGACTAAATTCCCAAATGATAAAGTTCCAATGAAACAATTATTGGCTGATTTATTAACTGCTTATAAGTTTGGCGTAAAAACACTTTATTATCACAATACCCGCGATGGTGCTGAAGATATTCAGGGTGATATAGCACTGACTAAAAACGATGATGGTTGCGAAGGTGGCGCTTGTAAGATTTAGCCATTGTTAAAACAAAAAATAGCTACACGCTAACACTTAGTTTTTATGGGGGGTAACAAGTCATTCCCCCATTTAATTTACCTTTTACACTGTCGGAAGGTAGCGGTAAAAGCAACGATAAATTAGTAGGAGTTCTTTTATGAGTATGAATTACAGTACTTTCTCGCATGTGCATAATGATCAACTCAAAGAACCGATGTTTCTTGGACAATCGGTAAATGTTGCACGTTATGATCAGCAAAAATATGAGATGTTTGAAAAGTTGATTGAAAAACAGCTCTCGTTTTTCTGGCGACCAGAAGAAGTTGATATATCACAAGATCGTATTGATTATTCACACCTTCCTGAACACGAAAAGCATATTTTTATTAGTAATTTAAAATATCAAACATTACTCGATTCCATTCAAGGACGTAGTCCCAATGTTGCATTACTGCCACTGATTTCAATTCCAGAACTTGAAACTTGGGTAGAAACCTGGTCGTTTTCAGAAACCATTCACTCACGTTCTTATACTCATATCATTCGCAATATTGTTAATGATCCATCGGTTGTGTTTGATGATATTGTCACCAATAAAGAAATTCAAAAACGCGCAGGTGATATTGCAGGTTATTACGATGACCTTATTAGCTATGCCAGTTACTATAATTTATTTGGTGAAGGCAAGCATACCATTAATAATCGCACCGTTTCCATTAATTTACGTGAGCTGAAAAAGAAACTTTATCTGTGCTTAATGAGCGTCAATGCGCTTGAAGCCATTCGCTTTTATGTCAGTTTTGCCTGCTCATTTGCCTTTGCTGAGCGTGAACTAATGGAAGGCAACGCAAAAATCATCAAACTGATTGCTCGTGATGAAGCTCTACATTTAACTGGCACACAGTTTATGATAAATACGCTGCGTAGTGGTGAAGATGATCCCGAAATGGCAGAAATTGCCAAAGAGTGCGAACAAGATTGTTATGATCTATTTTTACAAGCTGCCAATCAAGAAAAAGAGTGGGCCGAGTACCTGTTTGAGGGCGGTTCAATGATTGGTTTAAATAAAGATATATTATGCCAATATGTTGAGTATATTACTAATATCCGCATGCAAGCAGTCGGGCTAAAATTACCATTTGAAGTCAAATCCAATCCAATCCCATGGATTAATAACTGGTTAGTGTCTGATAATGTACAAGTTGCACCGCAAGAAGCTGAAATGAGCTCATATTTAGTCGGACAAATTGATGCTGAAATTAATGAAGATGATTTAAGTGATTTTACATTATAATTTTATACTCAAACGCATACTTTCCTGAAACTTTTTAACAAAAGGAACAAATTATTGTTCCTTTTTAATAAAGAATCAAAATGATAACCAACTGTTGCTTGATGGCAAAACTGAATGACACCAAGATATTTATTATCTTTATTTTGTAAATAGCCCACCGTAAGTATAAAACACGACAAAGAAAATAATGCTGCGCGTTTTATTGCCTTATATTTCATTGGTGTGATGCTATTGAAGCAAGCTTTCTGAAGATCACTGCATAAATGTATGTCAGTCACCGCGCTCGGTGTTGAATAATCATCCGAATAATCTAGCTTAATAGTAGTTAACACCACAACTTAAGCCAACAATAACGCCGCTGATGCAATATTAACAGATTAAATTATTTAAAGTTAATCTACTCATAGCTTATCTACCTTGGTCGGCACTACACATTGAAGCTTGCAAAATTTGCATCGTAAACGTTTTTTTTAAATAAAACCCGCGTGGACGCGTTAAAATAATTTGCCCATTTTCACCCACTGCTTCGGTCAAAGATTGCCCGTTGGCTGCTTTAGGTCTAATTTGTAAATAAGTGCCATATCGAGCCGTAATTTTTTCAACATGCCCTAGCGCTATCATATCCATTAACTCTTCCCAGTCCTGTTTTAGCTGTTGTTCTTGTTCTTGGGTTGGTGTCCATAAAATAGGTTTCCCCACTTTTCGATGTGAAAGTGGAATTGTTCTTTCTCCCTCTATTGGGATCCAAAGTACTTTGGCAAGCTTGTATTTAACATGGCTTGTTTCCCAAATAACACCATGATTAGCCATTAATGGCGTGACACTGACAAAGGTGGTTTCTAATGGTTTACCCTGCTTATCAACAGGAATCGTTTTTAGCTCTATACCAAGATTAGCAAAATCTTGCTCAGCTTTACTACCTGCATTTGCACCTAAAAACGTTTCAATAAGGTTACCTACCCAACCTTTTTGTTTGTTTAAGTTAGCGGGTATAGTGATGTTTAAGTATTGTGCTATTTCACCAAAAGAGTATCCAGCAACTAACTGTGCACGATTTAATAGCTCTTGCTCACTTTTCGGAATAGATAATATCATTACTGAGGAATTTAAATAGACTTATCAATAAATCAAACAGCCAAAAAAGCTTGGCTGCGAATAGCAAAATTTATATCAATTAACTGAATTTTTCAACCCAAGTAGCATAAGTATTAATAAATAATGATAAAAATTCTTTGCTTTTTTCGGTAATATTGCCTTGTTCATCAAAGGCAGTACTTACACCGCCAAAATAAGCTTCTGGTTGTTGTAATGTTGGCATATCTAAAAAGACTAAAGATTGTCGTAATTGATGATTTGCTCCAAATCCACCAATCGCACCAGGCGAAACCGAAATAATTGCAGCCGGTTTTTTTGACCAAATACTTTTACCATAAGGGCGAGAGCCCACATCTATTGCATTTTTGATAACCGCTGGCAAGCCACGATTATATTCAGGCGTTACAAAAATAGCACCTTGACATTCTGCTACTTCTTGACGGAAACGAGTATAAGAGGCAGGCGGGGTATCAGTATCAATATCTTCATTATATAAAGGTAAATCGCCAATTTGGATAATTTGTAACGAAAGTGATGGTGGTGCAATTTTCTGAAAAACTTTTGCCACTTTTAAGTTATAAGAGTCTTTACGTAAACTCCCTACTAATACAGCAATTTTTTTACTCATCTTAAATCTCCACGTAGTTTTAATAAGAGGCATTGAATATGCCTCTTATTATTGTCATTAATAATTATTTATTAATGTCCTGATGAGTCGACTTTTCGGCCGGCTTCAAATAAGAACCATGCACGCTGCTCAGTTTGATCTATCCACTCTTCGATTAAGCTTGCAGTAGCAGTATCATTATATTTATCACAGATATCATGGGCTACACGCATGCGTTCTGTTAGTCTCACGTTATCTTGGCAAAGTTCGGCAAGCATATCTGATGGTTCAACAAAATCAGCATTATTATCAGAAATACTTTGTAATTTAGCGATATGACCAATTGAACGTAGTGTTGTACCACCTAATTTACGGACACGTTCAGCAATTGGATCGGTCATTGCAAATAACTCATCACCATGATCATCTAACATTAAGTGGTAATCACGGAAATGAGGGCCACTCACATGCCAGTGGAAGTTTTTGGTTTTTAAATATAAAGCAAATACATCTGCTAAAACAGAATTCATTGCTCCAGAAATATCTTTTGATGCCTGTTGACCTAAATCAGTTGGAAACAAAATCGCTGCTTGTTGTAGTTTTTTAGCAGAAGTCGTACTTTTAGCCATGATATATTCTCCTTTAAATTGAATAATAAATACCCGTATTGACAAAATTACGCCAACTTAATGTTAATGTCCAATAAAAAAAGTTAATTTTTTACTATCATTGCTATTTCAGTAACCTATGATTCTTTTTTTCATTTCTTTTTATTTATTAATCTTTTTGAAATATTTTCTTTCAAAATAAAAGAAAATATTTCAGATTGTGATCTAGTTAAAAGTTTTTGCATTTCTTAGTTGATATTATCTGCTCGAAATTTAACGAAAATAGGAGGAAATATGATTGATGCTATTTCATTTGGAGCTGAATGGTTTATTGGTTTATTCCAAGAAGGAGGTAAAGTATTTGTTGGTATGGTAACGGGAATTTTACCATTATTAATTTCACTGCTTGTTGTAATGAATGCGGTAATTAAATTTATTGGGCAAGAGCGTATCGAGCGTTTAGCTCAAGCATGCGCCGGCAATCCTATCTCTCGATATCTTTTATTGCCATTAATAGGCACTTTTGTTTTTTGTAATCCAATGACATTAAGCTTAGGTCGTTTTATGCCAGAGTTTTATAAGCCAAGCTACTACGCTGCATCTTCTTATAGTTGCCATTCAATGAATGGATTATTCCCACATGTTAATCCAGGTGAACTATTTGTTTATTTAGGTATTGCAGCTGGTTTAACTAAATTAGGTCTGCCACTCGGCCCTCTTGCTGTGAGCTATTTTCTTGTTGGTTTAGTGACAAACTTTTTTAGAGGTTGGATTACTGACTTTTGTACCGCCATTTTTGAAAGAAAAATGGGGATTAAATTAGAAAGAAAAGTTCATTTATAAATAATCATAAGGAATATCAAAATGATTAAATTTATTCGAATTGAAAAAGGTGAAGCAGGTTGGGGCGGTCCATTAGAGCTTCCTGTGATTGAAGGTAAAAAGATTGTTTATATCGCTGCAGGAACAAAACCTGCTATCGTTGACATATTAGTCGAGTTAACAGGGTGGGAGGCAATTGATGGCTTTAAAGAAGGTGAACCACCTAAAGATGAAATTGGTGTGGCTGTGATTGACTGTGGTGGCACGTTACGTTGTGGTATCTATCCTAAAAATCGTGTTCCAACTATCAATATTCACGCAACGGGTAAATCAGGTCCACTTGCTCAATATATCGTTGAGGATATCTATGTTTCAGCGGTAAAACCCCACAATATTAAGTTGATAGAAAAAGAAGGTGATTTAGTAAGCGAAAATCCATCAGTAGTCAAAGAACTGCAAACCAATAATAAATCGTCTGAATTTAAAGATTATGACAGCAGTAAAAAAATTACTGAACAAAGTGACGGATTACTAGCAAAAATTGGTATTGGTATGGGATCTGGGGTTGCCGTTTTTTTCCAAGCTGGCCGTGACACTATTGATACGGTACTTAAAACAATACTTCCTTTTATGGCGTTTGTATCTGCAATTATTGGAATTATTATTGCATCAGGCTTGGGTAACTTTATTGCTCATGGTTTAGTTCCGCTAGCAAATAACCCAATTGGACTTATCATTTTAGCCTTAATCTGCTCTTTCCCATTACTTTCACCATTTTTAGGGCCAGGTGCGGTTATTGCGCAAGTAATTGGAACGCTAGTTGGGGTGCAAATTGGTCTTGGTAATATTCCTCCCCATTTAGCATTGCCAGCATTGTTTGCAATTAATGCGCAAGCCGCATGTGACTTTATTCCTGTTGGTTTATCGCTTGCTGAAGCGAAACAAGACACAGTACGTGTCGGTGTTCCCTCCGTGCTTGTTGGTCGCTTTTTAACTGGTGCGCCAACGGTATTAATTGCTTGGGCTGTTTCACTATTTATATATCAGTAACCATTTCAAATTGTTAAGAGGGGTAAATGATGTCAAAGACTATCTATCAATCACAAATTAATTCTATTGGAGAGTTTGCCCAAGAAGCTTTAGCCGATGGCATGTTAATCCTATTTAAGGATGGTGCGCCATCAGACTTAGCAGATTACTGTTTTGTTCATAGCCATGATGATTTTCAGCTAGAACTACAAGTAGGACAAGCACTTCAATTAGGTAATCAAAGTTATCTCATCACTTCGGTTGGTGAAGTTGCTAATGCTAATTTTCGTGAATTAGGGCACATCACATTAAAGTTTGATGGTAACTGTGAGGCAGAGCTACCTGGAACTGTTCACCTAGAGGGGCAATGCCCAACTCAGCTTTCAGTTGGTGATGAAATTAAAATTTTAAATCGATGAGGAATATAAAAATGAAACAAGTTGCAGTCATTATTGGTGGGGGACAAACCCTAGGAGAATTCTTATGTAATGGTATTGCTGATGCGGGCTATCATGTTGTTGTTGCTGATTTGAATATGGACAATGCCAATAAAGTCGCCGACGCAATTAATCAAAAGCATGGTGAGGGGACGGCAAAAGGATTTGGTGTTGATGCTACAAATGAAGAAAGTGTGCTGCAATTAGCGCAAGATGTTGATAATGTGTTTAAACGTGTTGATTTAATGGTGTATAGCGCAGGCGTTGCAAAAGCAGCACCTATTACCCATTTTGCATTGAATGATTTTCAGTTATCTGTTAATGTTAACCTCACTGGTTATTTTTTATGTGCACGTGAATTTGCCAAATTAATGATCAAATACAATACGCAAGGTCGAATTATTCAAATTAATTCAAAATCAGGGAAAGTGGGCAGTAAACATAATTCAGGATACAGTGCCGCCAAATTTGGTGGGGTCGGGTTAACACAATCTTTAGCTTTAGATCTTGCCGATCATGGTATTACCGTTAACTCATTGATGCTGGGTAATTTGCTTAAATCACCCATGTTCCAATCATTATTACCTCAATATGCAAAGAAACTGGGTATCCCAGAAAGTCAAGTTGAACAAGTCTATATTGATAAAGTACCACTCAAGCGTGGTTGCGATTACCAAGATGTACTTAATGTATTGCTATTTTATGCAAGTGATAAAGCTTCTTATTGTACTGGGCAATCAATCAACATTACTGGTGGACAAGTGATGTTCTAGATAACACATAGGATGCGAAAATTTTGTAAAAAATTTTCGCACTTTTAATCTTATTAAACTTAACATGGAGTGCCTATATGAATATGACCACCTCTTTAATTGTTATCGCACTTATTGCTTGGTGTATTCAAATCATATTTAGTTGGCATCAGATTCGTCGTTTTAATCAAGCTTTTTTAGCGATGAAAAAAGGGGCTTATTTAGGGATTGGCCGTAGCCAAACAAAGCGATTTAGACCAAGAGTATTAATTGCTATTTCATTAGATGAACACCAAATTGTTATCGATTCAGTATTAATGAAAGGCATCACTGTGTTTGCTTTACCAAAACCCATTGCTCAATTACATGGTTTATCTATCGCTGATATTATTCCTGCAAATATTTTCCCAAATGATCCTGTTAGTCAAAGTGCATTGACTGTAGCGTTAACCACAAATAAAAAATAATTAACTTTTATTTTGAAAAATATTCCCTTTTATTGTGAAATAATATATTTTAAAGTGATTTTACGTATGATGCGCGCCGATAATGGTAATGGGATTTAATTGTGAAAGTGAAGCAACGACAAACAGCGATTCTGGAATATCTACAAAAAAATGGGCAAATCAGCGTAGAAGAGTTGGCCGAGCATTTTAAAACAACAGGGACAACCATTCGTAAAGATCTCACCCAACTGCATGAAAGTGGTTTAGTTTTGCGTACATACGGCGGAGCAATGCTAAATCGAGAGGTTGGCGATAGAGCCATAGATCATAAAACTTATATTAACACGGCACAAAAAAAAGCCATAGCAGAAGAAGCCGCTAAACTAATTCATGAGGGCGACTCAATTATTTTTGATGCAGGAAGCACGGTTGCGCAAATGATCCCCATGTTAGCAAGGTTTAATAATTTAACGATTATGACCAATAGTTTGCATATGGTCAATGAGCTGGTTGCTAATGATAATGATCAAACGATTATTTTAACGGGAGGAACGTTTCGTCGAAAATCGGCCTCCTTCCATAGTAATAACGCTTTAGCCATCGCGGCATTTGAATCTTATACTTTCGATAAGCTATTTATGGGCGCTGATGGGGTGGATTTGATCGGTGGCGTGACAACTTTTAACGAAAGTTATCATGGCAGTGTAGCTATGAGCAAAGCTGCTGCTAAGTTAATTTTATTAGTTGACTCCTCAAAATTTGGTCGCCGTAGCCCCAATGTTGTTTG
Source organism: Gilliamella sp. X-57 (assembly GCF_057063565.1). NCBI lineage: Bacteria > Pseudomonadati > Pseudomonadota > Gammaproteobacteria > Orbales > Orbaceae > Gilliamella > Gilliamella sp. X-57. The sequence continues at coordinate 56,870 of NZ_JBXSQI010000007.1, forward strand.
TGATTTAAGTGCTGTCGATACGATCATTACTGATGATAATTTAGATAATAAATATTATGATGCACTGACCCAAAAAGGCATTAAAGTTATTAAAGTAAAGACCAACGAAACATAAATAAAGTCGATTTTTTCATAGAAATTTAACTATTTTTGAGGTTGGTTAAGAATTTAATCTGCATAATAATTATATTTTTATCTTTAGGAAAGCACTATGTTGTTTACACTTTATCATTAAATAATCCACTTAAAACTCATAAGATGTTTTTACTTAAATTGCTTAACTTTTTGTTTTATTTAATTTTTTAAAATTCGGATATTTGCTGATTATGCTATACCGCCATTAAAGTGCGTTTCATATTTTCTGCAATCCTGTTTATTTAAGCAAAAATAGGTTTCGTAAATTTTGGCTTATGCGATAGTTATCACATTTAACTTTCATCTTAATAAATCTTAACAAAACGTGTTTTTTTGCTTTCAAGCAATGTTAATTTTTGTTTATAATTTACTTTGCTCTTTTCGTGATGTAGTGCCCTTTGTATATTTCAGGTGTTTATAGCATGATTTTTACAGGACTATTCATAAAAAAGGTGGGTAAACTATCAAAATTTATCTGGCAAATTAATTTGATTACATAAAAATAAATTAAGCTGAATAAGGCTTATATATGGAAATGGGTAATAGTAATGATGGAACGAAAAGTCACATCTTTTGAACAATTAACAAAACGAACATCAACAGCATTATTGGGCTTAATGGTCTCAACAAAAGCTATTGCGCTATCGGCAACGACCACTAACATTATACAGGGGAGTGCACCTTATTTAAGTATGGATGGTGGTGTAACCAAGGCAATGAGTGACGAAGGTTTGCTCGGTATAAAATTCCCAGATGGCAGCTTGTATATTGCTCCGGGTGCAAATACTGATTTATATCCTAACGCAAAGATAGATAATTCAAGCTTTAACACTCCTATAACATTACCCAGCGAAACCAAAACCTTTGCTGATATTCAAACATTAGTGCCATTAGTGGGTAATAGTCATTATCCTCGAATTGAACTGAATAATTTAATTGCTGAACCCTATAATTATTGGGGAGATACCGATGGTGATGGAAATGCCAGCGCGACAGGTAGCCTAACAGTTGCATGGAAAAACGCCAATAATAAAGATATTACAGCCGAAATTAAAGCCAACCCGAATAAATTATTAACGGCTTGTGATGTGCCTTATCAACTGACCATTACGGCAACTAAGGGTAGCTTATCAACCGAGTATGGCGTGCCACAAACCAGCACTTTTAATGATATCAGACACACTTATTATCTTGGAGTTAAGACAGACAAACCAGCAGCCTGTTATGCCTCCCCTAATATTCTATATTCGGGGGGAATTCGACATGACGACCGTATGAATGGTCCTAATTGGGTGTCATTTGTGGGATTTAAAGTGAATGATGCCGATAAGCCCAGTGATAACTTCCCGACAACTGGGGCAGATGGTTTACACTTTTTCTTAATATTATCAGGCATAACGCCAGAACAGATTATTGCCGCAAATGGTGCTACTGTTAGTGCGGAGAGTGGGCATGGCGTTACTTTGTCCCTCTCTGCTGACAAGGTAAATTGGGATCCGACATGGGGGAGAGCAGATGAAGAACGCTGGAATGCAAGACCGATAGATGTTAGAAGCGGTCTAAAGATAAAGCTAAAAGGGCCAACGCTTGATTCAAAAGATAAGCGTTTTTCGCCTTCGGTATTTAAGCTTTACGCAGATAGTAGCCATACTAAATTACTTTATAGCTTTAAGATAGAGCGTTGGTATATAAATAATCCAGTCATTCTAAAAAATCGGCATTTGGAATATAACCCGATGACATATGAGCAAGCTATACAGTTTTGTCAAGGGTTAGGTAGTCATTATCGTCTCCCCGATGTTAATGATTACACTAATAACAATGAACCGTGGCTCGGTTGGACTGGTGGTCTACCAGAGTTGGGTGATTTTTACGGATATCAACGACGCTTAAGTTTTAAGCGTGGCAACCGTTGGGTAGGGGGATTATTTAATGAATGGGGGCGTATGGCTAGTTCATATCCATGGAGCAATGAAGAGGATACCCTACAAGAAGGAGATTATGCTGTTCCTTGGGAGATAAGTGGTAGCTCTTCCGATGGATTTTGGACGGCTTCCCTGCGCGAGCCTAATAAACATTTTACCGTTTACGCAATCGATGGTGGTATATGGTCTTATGATGATTCTGGACGCAATGTACAAGCAGCATGTGTCAGTCCTTAAAGGTGATGATGTGTTAGATGTGCGATTATGTTAATTCTGTCACCAGTCATTAAAACAGTGATGATTAGCCACTTATCAAAAGATAGGTGGCATTGAGTGAAGGTCAATTAAAATAGCAATCTTGCGCGAATGGTGGCAGCTACATTCTTTTCTATATCTTTTATCTATCAAGCAATTCCTCGGGTTTATTTGAAAATACCTTTATACATATGGGAATTATTTGCTTTATTGTTTGTCTTTTAATTCTCCATGCAGTTTAGGGAAAATTGCAGTATTGGGTTCTTTGGTATTTTTAAAAGCAGCTAGCTTAACTTTCATCTTAATAAACTCTAATAAACGTTAATAAATCTTAATAAAACATGTTTTTTTGCTTTCAAGCAATGTTAATTTTTGTTTATAATTTACTTTGCTCCTTTCGTGATGTAGTGCCCTTTGTATATTTCAGGTGTTTATAGCATGATTTTTACAGGACTATTCATAAAAAAGGTGGGTAAACTATCAAAATTTATCTGGCAAATTAATTTGATTACATAAAAATAAATTAAGCTGAATAAGGCTTATATATGGAAATGGATAATAGTAATGATGGAACGAAAAGTCACATCTTTTGAACAATTAACAAAACGAACATCAACAGCATTATTGGGCTTAATGGTCTCAACAAAAGCTATTGCGTTATCGGCAACGACCACCAACATTATACAGGGGAGTGCACCTTATTTAAGTATGGATGGTGGCGTAACCAAGGCAATGAGTGACGAAGGTTTGCTCGGTATAAAATTCCCGGATGGCAGCTTGTATATTGCTCCGGGTGCAAATACTGATTTATATCCTAATGCAAAGATAGATAATTCAAGCTTTAACACTCCCATAACATTACCCAGCGAAGCCAAAACCTTTGCTGATATTCAAACATTAGTGCCATTAGTGGGTAATAGTCATTATCCTCGAATTGAACTGAATAATTTAATTGCTGAACCCTATAATTATTGGGGAGATACCGATGGTGATGGAAATGCCAGCGCGACAGGTAGCTTAACAGTTGCATGGAAAAACGCCGATAATAAAGATATTACAGCCGAAATTAAAACTAATCCGAATAAATTATTAACGGCTTGTGATGTGCCTTATCAACTGACCATTACGGCAACTAAGGGTAGCTTATCAACCGAGTATGGCGTGCCACAAACCAGCACTTTTAATGATATCAGCCACACTTATTATCTTGGAGCTAAGACAGACAAACCAGCAGCCTGTTATGCCTCCCCTAATATTCTATATTCGGGGGGGAATTCGATATGACGACCGTATGAATGGTCCTAATTGGGTGTCATTTGTGGGATTTAAAGTGAATGATGCCGATAAGCCCAGCGATAACTTCCCGACAACTGGGACAGATGGTTTACACTTTTTCTTAATATTGTCAGGCATAACGCCAGAACAGATTATTGCCGCAAATGGTGCTACTGTTAGTGCGGAGAGTGGGCATGGCGTCACCTTGTCCCTCTCTGCTGACAAGGTAAATTGGGATGCGACATGGGGGGGAGCAGATAAAGAACGCTGGAATGCAAGACCGATAGATGTTAGAAGCGGTCTAAAGATAAAGCTAAAAGGGCCAACGCTCGATTCAAAAGATAAGCGTTTTTCGCCTTCGGTATTTAAGCTTTACGCAGATAGTAGCCATACCAATTTACTTTATAGCTTTAAGATAGAGCGTTGGTATATAAATAATCCTCCTTCTATAGAAGGTATAGATGATTATAAAGGGATGACATATGAGCAAGCCATACAGTTTTGTCAAGGGTTAGGTAGTCATTATCGTCTCCCCGATGTTAATGATTACACTAATCACAATGATCCGTGGCTCGGTTGGACTGGTGGTCTACCAGAATTGGATGATTTTTACGCATATCAACGACGCTTAAGTTTTAAGCTTGGCAACCGTTGGGTAGGGGGATTATTTAGTGAATGGGGGCGTATGATTAGTGGATATCCTTTTGAAGATGAGGAGACAGTTCTGCAAAATGGTGAATACGCTGTTAGTTGGGCATCTCCTAGCAGTTTTCCTGAATATTTGACGGCTTCTCTGACAAATATGCCTAATAAACATTTTACCGTTAGCTTAATCGAGGGTGGTATACGGTATTATGATGATTCATGGGACTATGCACCAGTAGCATGTGTCAGCCCTTAAAGGTGATGATGTGTTAGATTAGCGATTATATTAATTCCACCGCTAGTTTAAATTAGTAATGATTAGCCACTTATCAAAAGATAGGTGGCATTGAGTGAATGTCAATTAAAATAGCAATCTTGCGCGAATGGTACCAGACACTTTTTTTAATCTATCAAGCAATTCTTCGGCTTTATTTGCATTTACTCTATCGATATCAATAACAACATAACCAATTTTTGCGTCGGTTTGTAAATATTGTGCTGAAATATTAAGCCCTTGTTCTGCAAATAAAGTATTGATAGCGGTTAATACACCAGGCTGATTATGGTGAATATTAATAAAGCGACTTGAACCTTTGGCTGGAATAGGTAACGAGGCTTCAGGGAAGTTAACCGCCGAAAGAGTTGCGCCAGTATCTGAATATTTTGCAAGTTTTGTGGCAACTTCAATTCCTATGTTTTCTTGCGCCTCGCTAGTTGAGCCGCCAATATGCGGTGTAATAATCACGTTATCAAATTGACATAATGGTGATTCAAAAGGATCATTGTTACTGGCTGGTTCTGTTGGAAAGACATCAATAGCCGCGCCACTGAGTTTGTTGGCTTTGAGGGCTTGAGTTAATGCATCAAGATCAATCACTTTACCGCGCGAAGCATTAATTAAAATTGCGTCTTGCTTCATTGCATCAATTTCGTTGTTACTTATCATTTTGATCGTGGTTGCATTTTCGGGGACATGCATTGAAACAATATCGCTTGTCGCCAGTAATTCTTTCATTGATGAAACTTGCTTAGCATTACCTAACGGTAATTTGGTTTCAATATCGTAAAAATAAACATTCATGCCTAGTGATTCAGCTAAAATGCTTAATTGACTACCAATATGTCCATAACCAATAATACCTAAATTTTTACCTCGTGCTTCGTGCGAACCCGTGGCAATTTTGTTCCATTTGCCTTGGTGCGCTTTAGCATTCGCTTCGGGCACGCGGCGCAATAATAAAATCGCTTCAGCTAGCACCAGTTCTGCAACAGATCGTGTATTAGAAAATGGTGCATTAAACACTGGGATACCTTTCACTGTGGCAGCATCCAAATCAACTTGATTAGTACCAATACAAAAGCAGCCAATTCCTGCAAGTTTTGGAGCTGCATCAATAATATCTTTGGTTAAATGTGTTCTGGAACGAATACCAATAAAGCGAACATCTTGCAGGGCTTGTTTCAGTTCTGCTGGTGATAATGCACTTTTATGATATTCAATATTGGTAAAACCAGCTGATTTTAATATTTCAATGGCACTAGGATGAACGCCTTCAAGTAATAAAAACTTGTTTTCATCTTTGGTTAAAGCCTGAATAGCCATTATTTCCTCTCTTTCTTTCCGTATACAAATTGGTATTTACTGTGGTATACCGTTATAAATTTGCTCTAATATATGATTTTACCTAAGCTCTTTCACACCCGTGCTACATCCGACAAGCGCAATATCAGCCCCTTTATTGGCAAATAATCCCACCGTTACCACACCCGCAATATTATTGATTCGATTTTCTAATTCTATGGGATTGGCGATGATAAGATCATGGACATCTAAAATCACATTACCATTATCCGTGACTACGCCTTGACGATAGATGGGTTTACCACCTAGTTTAAATAGTTCGCGAGCAACATAAGAACGCGCCATCGGGATCACTTCAATAGGTAATGGAAACTTACCTAACACATCAACAACTTTTGATTCATCAACAATACAAATAAATTGTTTGGCAATGGCTGAAACAATTTTTTCACGTGTTAAGGCCGCACCACCGCCTTTAATCATTTGTAAATGATGATTGATTTCATCGGCACCATCGACATAAACATCTAAACTATCGACCTCATTACAATCAAGAACTGGAATCCCATAGCTTTTTAATTTTTGTGTGGATGCTTCTGAGCTTGAAACTGTGCCTTTGATCTGATCTTTTATTGTGGCTAATGCATCAATAAAATACGCTGCCGTTGAACCTGTTCCTACGCCGACATAAGCATCAGGTTTGATAAATTTTAATGCTGACCAGCCTACAGCCTTTTTTAATTCGTCTTGTGTCATGGTATCACCCTATTTTGAGGATAATTTTTCTTAAAAAAATAAAATTTTGAAAGCAAAATGATTGAAGATATGGCATAGTACCCAATTGGAAAGTAAAAATCATTAGGATTTTAAGAAAATATATCAACTTTTGATATGTTGAAAACTTATTGCGATATTAAAGTAGTTTGAATATTCAAACAATGATCAAATCATTAGTGTAGAGATTATGAAGCGTCCAGATTATAGAGCATTACAAGCATTAGATGCAGTGATAAAAGAACGAGGATTTGAACGGGCAGCAGATAAACTGTGTATTACACAACCTGCGGTATCGCAACGCATTAAGCAGTTAGAAAGTTTTTTTGGTCAGCAATTGTTGGTTAGAACTATTCCCCCCAAAGCCACTAAGCAAGGTGAGCATCTTTTAGGATTATTGCACCAAGTTGAGTTATTAGAACAACAATGGTTGGGTGATAATGAACAAAACTCAACGCCATTGTCATTATCTGTTGCAATCAACGCCGATTCTTTAGCGACTTGGCTATTACCTGCGTTAAAACCCGTTTTAGATAAAAATATCTTACGTTTTGATATACAGGTAAAAGACGAAGAACATACCTTAGAACTGCTCCGTTTAGGTACAGTGGTTGCGGCAATTAGTATTCAAGCTAATCCTTTACCTGGTTGTTTATCTGATGTGTTAGGCGCGTTAGATTATATTTTTGTGGCTTCGCCTGATTTTGCTAAAAAGTACTTCCCACATGGTGTGAATCGCTCATCTTTACTAAAAGCGCCTGCTGTTGCGTTTGACCATTTAGATGATATGCATCAGGCTTTTTTGCAAGAAAATTTCAATCTTACCCCAGGTAGTGTGATTTGCCATATTACCAGTTCATCCGAGGCTTTTGTGCAATTAGCTAAACAAGGTTCAGCTTGTTGTATGCTGCCAAAGTTACAGGTTGAACAAGAGTTAAAAAACGGTGAGTTGGTTAATTTAACAGAAGGGTTATATCAAAGGCGTATGCTATATTGGCATCGTTTTGCGCCAGAAAGTAGCGTAATGCAAACTATTTCTGAAACTTTAATTGATTATGCCCAAAATACATTATCACAACCTTAAGCTTTGGAGCACAAATAATAGATAATTAGATGGTTTTATACTAAAACGCATACTTTCCTGAAACTTTTTGACAAACTAACATCTTTACTTAAAGAGCTGAGGATATGAGCCAATTAAAAAATGACCGTTATTTACGTGCTTTGCAATGTTTACCTGTAGATTACACGCCGATTTGGATGATGCGCCAGGCGGGGCGCTATTTGCCAGAGTATCGTCAGTTAAGAGCCCACGCGGGTGAATTTATGACGATGTGCCAAACGCCAGAATTAGCTTGCGAAGTCACTTTACAGCCATTACAGCGATTTGATCTTGATGCTGCTATTATCTTTTCTGATATTTTAACTATTCCTGATGCTATGGGACTTGGCTTATATTTTGAGTCGGGCGAAGGTCCAAAATTTTCAAAATCGATATCTTGTCTGTCCGATATTAAACAGTTACCCATCCCTGATCCTGAGCAATCACTTAAATATGTGATGGATGCGATTCGATTAACGAAAAAAGAACTCAATGGTAAAGTTCCATTAATAGGCTTTTCAGGGAGTCCATGGACATTAGCAACCTATATGGTTGAAGGGGGCAGTAGCAAAGCATTTACTAAAATCAAAAAAATGCTCTATAGTGAGCCCAAAGCACTGCATTTGCTACTTGAAAAGCTCGCCAATAGTATTGCGTTATATTTAAATGCGCAAATCCAAGCTGGAGCGCAATCTATTATGATTTTTGATACATGGGGTGGCGTATTGAGCCATCAAAGTTATCAAACATTCTCACTTGACTATATGCAATTAATCTTGTCGCAATTAAAGCAAGGTCAAAAAAGTAAAGTTATAACCTCGTATATCCCTGTCACTTTATTTACTAAAGGGGGGGGGTTATGGCTGGATAATATAATCAACACTGGCTGTGATGCTGTGGGGGTGGATTGGACGGTGAATTTAAGCCAGATCACCCAAAAAGGGCAAGTTGCGGTGCAAGGTAATTTAGATCCTTCTGTTTTGTATGCAGAAAAACAAACAATTGAATCCAATGTAGAAGCCGTTCTTAGTGAATTTGGGCATCACAATGGACATATTTTTAATTTAGGGCATGGTATTCACCAAGATATCCCCATAGAACATGTACAGCAACTAATTGAAGCAGTACATTGGCAGTCAAAAAGGTTTCATCATGATTAAAAATCCTGTTCAATTAAGAGTAGAAAAGTTACCACAATGGCAACAACGTTTGTTTATGGTTTGCCTGTGCGAACGAATGTATCCCAATTTTGTTTTTTATTGTCAACAACAGCAAAATGACGATGATGCAAAAAGTTACAAAAAAATACTAGATTTAGTTTGGGAATCATTATTAGTTGAAGATGTAAAAATCAATTTTGATTTACAGCTTGAAAAATTAGAAGCGATAATTCCGATTGTCACTGAAGATAGCCCTTATATGATTTATCCAGCTATCGATGCTTGTCAGGCGCTTGGTGAAGTTTTACACTCTTATTTGAGTGGTGAAATGGCCGAGCATACCGCTAAAGTAAGTAGCATATCGGCAACCACCGTTGCTGAATTTGAAATGACCAAAACCAATGTTAATCTTTCACAAGATGCGCAACAAACTTTACCTAGTGTGATTGATGAATTTGATTTACAGTGGGAAATATTAAGATTATTACGTGATGAAAATAATGAAATGATTGCGCTCATAAAAGGCTTAAAAGACGAAATTCGAGCCTCCAGAGTAAGTAATATTGGTGTTTTTTTAAGCGATTAAGCGGTTTAAAGTGTAATTTTTTTATTTTTTATTAAATTTTTCTTTAATATTAGACGAATATAGACTACATTTAACCACAATGTAATCTAAACACTATTTACAGTAGCGAAGCTGAATTTTAGCTTCGTTTATAATGTTAACTTTAACAATAAAATAATATGTAAGGATATACCCATGAATAAAACAGAACTTGTCGACGCTATTGCTAGCAAAGCTGATATCACTAAAGTTGCTGCTAAAACAGCATTGGAAGCGACACTAGCTGCTATTACTGAATCATTAAAAGCTGGTGAACCAGTTCAATTAGTTGGTTTTGGTACCTTTAAAGTTAATGATCGCAAAGCGCGTACTGGTCGTAACCCAAAAACAGGTAAAGAAATTAAAATTGCAGCAAGTAAAGTACCTGCATTTGTATCAGGTAAAAGTTTAAAAGAAGCAATTAAATAAGTTGCTTTTTATCTTTCTGTCAATTTGATTGATAGAAGAATAGGTCATAGGGTATAGCCTTATGGCCTTATTTTTCCGAGAAAGAAAAAACTCATAAAATAGCATATCTGTTGGTTTTTCTATCCTATTTATAAACAATATTGTTTCCCAATTAAAATTTATACTGTTAGTCATTTTAAACAGCTATTTCAATCAATTTAGCTTGTAATATATCGGCTAAATCTTGTGGTGTAATTTCAATTTCTAATCCTCTTTTGCCACCTGATATGAACATTGTTGTGTGTTTATTGGCACTTAAATCAATGAGTGTGGGCAGTTGCTGCTTTTGACCTAGTGGACTAATTCCTCCCACTAAATAACCTGTTACCTTTTGAGCTAAATTAGCATCAGCTAAATCTATTTTTTTACAGTTTAGTGCTTTGGCCACTTTTTTTAGATCTAAATGACACTCAACTGGCAATACGCAAACCGCTAACATTTTATTGTTACCGTTCAAACTCACAATCAGCGTTTTGAATACTTGCGCTGCAGTGACATTTAAACTGGGATCAAGTTTAGCAACCGCTTCTTGCCCGTAGTTGGTTTGATTTGGATCATGCTTATACTGGTGAATGTTAAATTTAGTTTTTAACTTTTTAAGTAAATAAATAGCGGGTGTCATAATTGTTATCCAAATGGTTTTTCATTATAACAAATATAATACACAGCAAATTGATATAGCAAGTGAGTTTCCTCACCAATCTAAATTGGTAAGGATGAGAATGATTAAACGATCAAACTATTAGTTTCTTGCTGATCATCTTTTGTTGGAAAGTTTGAGTTAGCATCATTAGTTACTAACCAATAAAGACGATAGAAAAAGCTCGTCAGGAAGATATCAAAAAAGACAGAACAGAACGAAAAGATAATATTAACTACTATAATATTGTTTTCATCGATTATCATAGACAATATAGTAATAATCATTAAATATGCGATATTAATTAATAGCATAAGAAAAGAAGGATGCCATTGCATTTTTGTCAGTTGACAACTTAACGAAAATAAATCAGAGAAACTTTTTTGTTTAGATTCAGCCAATAATCCAAAAAAGAAGCTAGTGAAAATAAAGAAAAGTACAGAGGAAATAATTAGCGTTATAAAAATTAATGAAATAATCAAAGATTTGGGAAGTAGTAAATTTAAAATAATAAGGATTAAAAATAAAAATAATACTATAACAACTAAGTGAAAAATCATAACAAGGTAAAAAGCAATAATTTTTAATAGATTTTCTAATACTCTAGACAGTAATAATTTGGGGTTAAGTTTATCACTTACATAAAGGTTATAAACTGTTGCAATACTAATTGATTTCATAACAATAGAGATTGCAACTGCTATAATAATAACTGATACATAGCTAGTGGTATTTCCTGATAAATATAATTGTGTATACGTTTCTGGTTTGTAAAGGTAGTAACTTATAACTGAGCTCATTAGTGCTACTAATAGACTTACAAGCGCAATTGGTATAATACGATTACGAAAAAAATTGCATGTTTGTGTAAAAACTAAAGAAAAAGAGATTTTTTTTTGCATTTCCATATAAGTTCCTTACAAGTGGTAACCGATTTAGTTACCACTATTATTTTTGAATGATTGAATTCGCAAATTAAGCTTGCAATAATGAAATATCAGCGACTTTTAAGAATAAGTTTTGTAGCTTTTTCAAAAGTGCTAATCGATTAAGTTTAATCTGTTCATTGTCAACCATAACCATGACAGAATCAAAAAACGCATTCACCGTTTCTTTTAGTGACGATAATTCAACTAACGCATCTTGATAACGACCTTCATTAAAATAAGGTGAAAGTTTATCGGTTAAAATTGCCAATTTTTTAGCTAATTCGCCTTCAGCGCCTGCTTCTAGCAAGGCTGCATTGATCTGCTCTGGAATAGCAATTTCGGCTTTAGATAAGATATTTGATACTCGTTTATTAGCTTCAGCTAATGATGAGGATTCTGGCAAGGTTCTAAAGTGAGTGACTGCTTTAATGCGCGCATCAAAATCAGCCGGTTTTGTTGGATTAAGCGCTAAAACTGCTTGAATAGTATCAATGGCAAAGCCTTGTTCTTGATACCATGCGCGGAAACGACCTTGCATAAAATTAACAATATCTTCAACCACATTTTTATTATTCAGTTTTTCGCCATATAACGATGTGGCATAATTGGCTAATTCAACAAGATCTAAAGATAATGCCTTTTCTACAATAATTCGTAAAACACCAATCGCAGCGCGTCGCAATGCAAAAGGATCTTTATCACCTTTAGGGTGCTGGCCAATGCCAAAAATACCCGCTAAAGTATCCATTTTTTCAGCGATAGAAACTGCACAAGACACTGCCGTACTCGGTAATTCATCACCTGCAAAACGCGGTTTATATTGTTCTTCAATAGCGGTGGCAACTTCTATGCTTTCGCCATCTTTAAGTGCCAAATAGCGCCCCATAATACCTTGCGTTTCAGGGAATTCAAAAACGGTGTTGGTCACTAAATCGCATTTTGTTAATTTACCTGCTCGTTTAGCTTGCTCAATATTAGCGCCAATTTTGTCGGCAATAAAGCCTGATAACGATGCTATGCGAATTGCTTTATCTTTAACAGTTCCAAGTTGTTGTTGAAATAACACCGTTTCAAGACGAGGCAAACGATCTTCTAAACGTTGTTTTAAATCGGTTTGATAAAAGAATTCTGCATCAGCAAGGCGTGGGCGAACCACTTTTTCATTACCCGAAATCACAACTTGTGGATCTTTCGATTCAATATTAGCCACAAAAATAAAGTTTGGTAATAATTTGCCTTGTTTATCATAAACAGGAAAGTATTTTTGATCCCCTTTCATGGTATAAACCAGTGATTCAGCCGGCACTTGTAAAAATCGCTCTTCAAATTTAGCGGTTAGCACAACAGGCCATTCAACAAGAGAACAGACTTCTTCAAGTAGCGTGTCAGTTAAATCAGCCTTACCATGAAGTTTAGCCGCTTCGCTTTCAGCTTGTTGCTTAATCATAGCTTTTCGCTTGTCATAATCAGCAATGACTTTACCACGCTGTTCCAAAATTTCGGGGTACTGATCGGCATTATCGATAGTGAACTCTTGTTCACCCATAAAACGGTGACCACGAATAACGCGGTTTGACTCAATATCTAAAATGGTACCAGGCACAAGCTCATCACCATACAACATGGTGACAGTATGGCATGGACGAATAAATTCGACTTGACTAGCTGCCCAACGCATTGGTTTAGGGATAGGTAATTTGCTTAATGCAGTTTTAACCATATCACATAAAAGATTAACTACGGGTTGACCTTTTTGATTGTGAGTATACGACAACCATTCGCCTTTATCGGTTTTTATACGCTGGGCTTGATCAACTGTAATACCACAACCTCGCGCCCAACCTTGAGCGGCTTTAGTTGCATTACCATTGGCATCAAATGCCGCACTGACCGCAGGACCGCGTTTAACAATTTGGCTATCGGGTTGTGTGTTATTTAAATTTAAGACTTTTAACGCTAAACGGCGGGGAGATGCATACCAAAGTACTTTGCCATGTTCTAAATTGGCATTATCAAGCTGCTGTATAAAATTAGCCGCAAAGCTTTCTGCTAAAGTGCGGAGTGATTTTGGTGGTAACTCTTCGGTACCAATTTCCACTAAAAATGTTTTTTGCATAATCTTTTAATTCCTACTTTGATGCACTTTCGTTAGACTGTGAATTTTGGCACATAGGAAATCCAAGTGCTTCACGTGATGCGTAATAGGCTTCCGCCACCATTTTGGTTAATGTTCTGATGCGTAAAATATAACGTTGTCGCTCAGTCACTGAAATCGCTTTACGTGCATCAAGTAAATTAAAACAGTGGGCGGCTTTTAAAATACGCTCATAAGCTGGTAGTGGAAGTGGTTTTTCTAACTCAAGCAAAAATTTTGCTTCTTTTTCGTGTTGCTCAAAACAATAAAATAAAAATTCAACATTCGCATATTCAAAATTATAAGTGGATTGCTCAACTTCGTTTTGGTGGAATACATCGCCATAAGTGGTTTTACCAAATACACCGTCGCTCCAAACTAAATCATAAACGCTATCCACACCTTGAATATACATCGCTAAGCGTTCAAGCCCATAAGTGATTTCACCGGTAACAGGCTTACATTCAAGTCCACCAACTTGTTGAAAGTAAGTAAATTGGGTTACTTCCATCCCATTTAACCAAACTTCCCAACCTAGCCCCCATGCCCCGAGCGTTGGGTTTTCCCAATTGTCTTCAACAAAACGAATATCATTAACAGTGGGATCAAGTCCTAACTGTTTTAACGAGCCTAAATACAGCTCTTGGATATTATCAGGAGAAGGTTTTAAGATAACTTGAAATTGGTAATAGTGTTGTAACCTATTTGGGTTTTCGCCATAGCGGCCATCTGTTGGGCGTCGCGATGGTTGAACATAAGCGGCATTAATTGGTTCTGGCCCCAGTGCGCGTAAGCAGGTCATAGGGTGAGAAGTGCCGGCACCAACTTCCATATCTAAAGGCTGAATCACGGTGCACCCCTGATTGGCCCAGTAATCTTGTAATGTAAGAATTAACCCCTGAAAGGTTTTGACATTAAACTTTTGCATGATGTTATCTTTATGGTTGAATTGATATTTCGATAATTTAAATAGTGCTATATATTATACTTTTTATCAATACTTGTGAAATGCCTAATCGTATTCTATTTGCCTAGCTTAGTTTATTGTAAGAATACGACGGACCGTTTATACATTATCATGAAAATAATCCACTAAAAATTCATAAAATCTTTTATCTAAAAGCAAATTATGCGGTTTAACGATATTGTAGTTATTAATAAATCGCTCAAGGTATAGTAATTACTCGCATTTTTTACAGTCATTTTCAAGTTATAGTCAATAATGTGGGTATTTCTCTCATCATGTTCTCTGATAAAAAATAAAAAACTTTCTTCTGTTCATTTTTCAAAAAATCCAATCTACATCACACTTTTTCACATTGGTGATTTACTTTGAGAAAATGTGAATATAAAGTTGTTTTAACATTTGTGATTTAAATAGAGAATTTGTGAGGGTGCTAAATGAATATTATTTTGGCTGGACACGGAAAAATTGCCTATGAAATGAAAAATAGTATTGAGATGATTGCGGGGCAATACTCTCATTTGTATGCGATAACTTTTGAACCAGGGGATAGCATTGATAACCTAAAAGATAAATATCTAAAAATTATTAGCCAATCAGAATCCAAACAGTTCATTATTATCACTGATATATTTTCTGGCAGTCCTTATAACGCAGCCTCTATTCTAGCCATACAGTTAGGTAATATCGAAGTAATTAGCGGTTTATCTCTGCCACTTTGCTTAGAGTTATTAAATCTTGATTTGTCTTTAATGAATATTGAAAACGTCTATGCACAACTCGACGAAGTTAAATTAGATTTTATTAAATCTTTCAAATCACTATCTAAAAATATATCTACAGAGGAGGAGTTATAAATGATCATAAATTTAGTTCGTATTGATGACCGATTGATTCATGGTCAAGTTACCACTGTTTGGACAAAAGAAGCCAAAGCAGAAAGAATTATCATTGTGAGTGATGAAGTTGCTAATGATCAAATTCGTTCAGCACTAGTTAAACAGGCTGCTCCCCCAGGAATTAAAGTGTCTGTGGTTAGTATCGATAAAGCTGCTGCAGTCTATAAAAATCCTAAATATGAAAATGATACTGTTTTTTATCTTTTCACCAATCCAACCGATGTCTTGCGATTAGTCAATGCGGGCGTTCCTATTAAAGAGGTTAATATTGGAGGAATGTCGTTTAAAGAGGGAAAAAAACAGATTACCAAAGCGGTTTCTGTCGACGGAAATGACATATCTGCATTCAAAAAAATGCATGAGATGGGTATCAATCTATGTTTAAAAGTCGTTATTACCGATCCAAATGTTGATTTTATTAAACTTCTTTAACAAGGTTATTCAAATTAACTAACATAATAAATGGTAGGAGGGAAACATGGACATTTCAGTACTGCAAATCATGTTCATATTTATTTTCTCGTGTATCGCAGGAATGGGAAGTGTACTTGATGAGTTTCAAACACATCGTCCATTGATTGCATGTACCGTAATTGGCCTAATATTAGGTGATATAAAAACAGGTATCATTTTAGGTGGTACGCTTGAACTAATCGCATTGGGTTGGATGAATATTGGGGCAGCACAATCTCCCGATTCTGCATTGGCGAGTGTGATATCAACAATCTTGGTTGTTATAGGACAGCAAGATATCCAAACAGGAATAGCCATCGCTCTTCCTGTTGCCGCGGCAGGGCAAATATTAACCGTTTTTGCAAGAACTATCACGGTAATTTTTCAGCATGAAGCAGATAAAGCGGCAGAAAAAGTTCAATTCCGAAAGATTGAATTACTCCATTTTAGTGCTCTTTTTGTACAAGCATTAAGAGTTTCTATTCCTGCCACGCTCGTTGCCATTTATGTTGATGCAAATACTGTGCAATCCCTATTAAACATGTTACCTGATATTGTCACTGGTGGGCTTGCTGTTGCTGGTGGATTTATCGTTGTTGTCGGTTATGCAATGGTGTTAAACATGATGATTGTTAAATATTTAGCTCCTTTTTTCTATTTAGGTTTTGTTTTAGGTGGATATCTAAATTTTAGTTTACTTTCATTTGGTATTTTGGGGGTTATTTTTGCCATTATTTATGTTCAATTAAACCCAAAGTTCAATGTAATAAAAGTTAATAACGAAATTGCAAATCCAATGGCAAATACCAACCAAATAATCACTGATGATGAATTAGAAGAATAATTTATAGGAATTTTATTATGAAAGAAATGTTAAAAACTATTCAAAAAAAAGATGTGATTAGTACTTTTATTCGTTCTAATTTCCAGCAAGCTTCTTTTAATTATGAACGTATTCATGCGCTTGCTTTTTGTGTAGATATGATTCCAACAATCAAACGAGTTTATCAAACACAAGAGGAACAACGTCAAGCGTTAAAAAGACATTTAGCCTTTTTCAACACCACTCCTGCAATGTGTGGCCCTGTGCTTGGTGTCACTATAGCAATGGAAGAAGCAAAAGCAAATGGCGCACCAATTAATGATGGAACAATCAATAGCCTTAAAATTGGATTAATGGGACCTTTAGCAGGAGTCGGTGATCCCCTTGTATGGGGTACATTGCGACCTATTACTGCAGCACTTGGTGCATCTTTAGCACTCAACGGAAATATTGCAGGTCCATTATTATTTTTTATTTTGTTTAATTTCGTCAGACTTGCCATGAAATGGTATGGTTTAACCTATGGATTATCGAAAGGAATCGGTATTGTTAAAGATCTTTCGGGTAATATCTTGCCTAAACTGACAGAAGGCGCTTCTATTCTTGGTTTATTTATTATGGGGGTATTGGTGACTAAATGGACTTCAATAAATGTCCCTTTAGTGGTATCTAAAACTGCTGATGCAAATGGTAATGAAATTGTTATGACAGTACAAGGTATACTCAATGATCTTGTACCAGGTTTACTACCGTTGGGTCTAACACTCTTAATGATGAAATTGCTCCGAAAAAAGGTCAGCCCAATTATCTTAATTTTTGCATTATTTGCCGTGGGTATTATTGGTTATGGGTTAGGTATTCTAGCTTAAAATACAAATAAACAGTCTTAAACATCTATGTAATATTTTTGAACCAAAGGAAATAAAGCAAATTGTTATAAATACATTTTTCCTTACAACTGCAGTATAACAAGGTATTTATGCATTATTGAGTATAAATTTGTATCAAATTTAATTTATTAAAGAGGAATATATGAAAACTCGAGCTGTTCGATTATATGGGAAAAATGATCTTCGCTTAGAATCTTTTGAACTTCCACCTATCACAGATGAAGAAGTGTTAGTATCAGTCATTGTTGACAGTATGTGCATGTCTTCATTAAAGCTAGTAAATCAAGGCGAAAACCATAAAAAAACACCACCAGACCTAAAAAATAATCCAATTGTTATTGGACATGAATGCTGTGGTGATATTTTGCAAGTAGGTAAAAATTGGCAACATAAATTTAAAAAAGGGCAAAAATATGTCATACAAGCCAACTTACAGCTCACTAATAGCCCTTATTGTGTAGGTTATTCTTATCCTAATACGGGTGGGTGTGCAACCTATATGATAGTCAATCACGACGTATTACAACAAGATTGTTTGATACCTTATGATGGAAAAACTTATTTTGAAGGTGCGTTAATTGAACCCTTATCCTGTGTTATTGGTGCTTTTAATGCTAGCTATCATTTGAAACCAAATAGTTACGATCATATTATGGGAATAAAGCCTAATGGTGAATTGCTTATATTAGGGGGAACTGGCCCTATGGGGATGCTTGCAATAGACTATGCTTTGGGGGGGGCGATAAAACCCAAAAAAGTGGTTGTCACTGGGCGAAACAAAGAAAAAATAGCGCATCTGAAAACACTATATCAATCACGCAATGGGGTCGAACTTGAATTCGTCGATATATCTGAGAGCGCAGATCAATTGTCTCTATTGAAAAGTAAATCTTCCAAAAATTGTTTTGATGATATCTTTATCTTTTTACCATCAAAAGAGTTAATTCATTTAGCATCGCAATTATTAGCATTTGACGGTTGTCTGAATTTTTTTGCTGGTCCTCAAGATAAAAATTTCGAAGCAGAAATTAATTTTTATGATGTACATTATAATTTTACTCATATTGTTGGAACATCAGGAGGAAATACTGATGATATGCGCTTAGCTGTTAAGTTAATTGAGTCAGGCAAGGTTGAAGTTGCTAAAATTGTTTCGCATATAATGGGAATTGATCAAGCCAGTGACATAACTCAACGACAAGATAAAATTAGAGGTGGAAAAAAATTAGTCTATACTCACAAGCAGTTTGCGCTTAAAAGTTTAGAATCGTTAACAGATAGTAGTGATGATGTAGCATTAAAGAAAATATTAAATAAAAGCCATAATATTTGGTCAAAAGAAGCTGAAGATTTTGTATTAAACAATTTTCCTGATATTGAGTCTTAATTTTTTTGATATACTTTAATAGCATCAAGATGCCATAATATGAATTACCATACATGACATCTTGATATTTTTTTAATAAATAGTGATTTAAAAACATGACTAATAAGATAATACGAACATGATCAATAATAACTTTGGTAACTACGATTTTGAGCAACACAAATTATTAATAAAAATAGCTCAACTCTATTATGAAGAAAATAAAACTCAATCCGAAATAGCCAAAATCGTTAATATACACAGATCAAGTATTAGTCGAATGCTAAAAGTAATACGAGAATTAGGTATTGTTTCTATTTCAATAAATTACGATCTATTGCCCAATATTGCATTAGAAGAAAAAATTCTTAATAAATATAATTTGAAACAAGTTATTATTGTACCTGTCAATCAATATGTTGATAATGACAGCAAAAACCAAATTGTTTGTAATGTTGCTGCAAATGTATTAGTCAAAAATATCCATGATAATGATGTCATTGGCATTTCATGGGGACGCACAATTAATTATATTGTTAGCAGTTTAAAAAATGACAACACTCAATTCAATAATACGACCATTGTACCAATGATTGGAGGACCATCAGGAAAAATTGAAACAAAATATCACGTCAATAATATTGCTTATAAACTTTCGAATAAATTAAATAGTCAAGCCATACTGATTGATTACCCAGCCATTGTTGATACCGAACTATTAAGAATAGAAATTGAAAAAACTCAACATATGAAAGAGTTGAAAGATTGGTGGAGCAAGATAACCGTCGCTCTATTTAGTATTGGTTGTCCTGCTATTTCAAAAAGTTCTATTTGGTATGGATTTTATGGTGAGTTGTTCCAAACGATAGCCAATAAGGACATTGTAGGCGATATTTTATCCCGCTTTTTCGATCAAAATGGAACTGAATTAACGACACCATTTTGTAATCAAATTATCGGAGTGACATTAGATAATCTGAAAAAAATTCCTTTAAAAATATGTGCAAGTGGCGATTGCGAAAAAATTAATAGTCTAAAAGCGGCACTAAATGCCAATTACATTGATATATTAGTAATTAGTGATGAAATGGCTACCCAATTAATTAACTAAGTTTTCAATTAAAACGATTAGCAAATCGCCTTGGGTACTACACAATAATACTGCCTATAAGACTTAATGCTAAAAAAACTATAATATATCAAATATTAAAATTTTGGAATTTCTTTGATAATTATAAAGTTGTTTCTTTTTAATAGGCAAGTCATCTACTTCTGCTGGATTAAAGCCTTTTTCTCTAAACCAGTGAATGCTTCGTGTCGTTAAAACAAATATTTTTTTAAGGCCTAACTGAATTGCTTTTTCCGTTAACTTTTCGATAAGAACGTTTCCTCGAGATGAGTTGCGATATTGCGGATGAATAGCCACACAGGCCATTTCACCCATTTTTTCTTCAGGATAAGGGTAAAGTGCAGCACAACCAATTGTCATGTTATCTCGTTCAATAATGGTAAATTTATCAATTTCCATTTCTAATTGTTCACGTGAGCGTTTGACCAAAATACCTTGCTCCTCAAGCGGACGAATGAGCTCTAAAATTCCACCAATATCGTTAATCGTTGCCGAACGAACCTGTTCAGAATGTTCCATTGAAACTTGTGTTCCAATGCCATCGCGCGAGAATAGTTCTTGTAAAATCGAACCATCAATCAAATAACTTACTAAATGGCTTCGCCTGACGCCACTACGGCACGCTTTTGATGCTGCGCGTAAAAAGCGTGCTTCACTGGATAAATGTTTGCCTTGCATTTCTTTTTGGTTGACATAATTATCTGCATCAACCGGATAAAGATCAATAATGACATGACCATGTTCATCTAAAACTCCTTGCTCTGCACAAAAACTAATTAATTTATCAGCTTTTAAGCGAATAGCTACTTCGGCTGCAACATCTTCAGACGCTAAATTAAAACTTTCACCAGTCACTGAAACACCAACTGGGCCCAACAATACAATAGAGCCTCGCTCCAACTGCTGTTCAATGGCCTCTTTATTTATACGGCGGATTTTTCCTGTATGGCAATAATCAACGCCATCATCTACCCCCAAAGGTTGCGCAATGACAAAATTACCACTGACAACACTAATATGTGCGCCTTGTAATGGTGTATTGTTTAAGCTCATTGATAAACTCGCTGTGATATTGAGCTGTAAAAGTCCGGTGATCTGTTTAACAATATCGAGTGTGCAAGCATCGGTAATTCGAGTATTTTTGTAATATTTAGGTTGAATGTTATGATTTTTAAGCGATTCATCAATTTGATTACGTGCACCGTTGACAATAACAAGTTTAATGCCAAGACTATAAAGTAAGCCGATATCATTGATAATATTTGAATAATGATTACTTTTTAATACAGCACCAGTCAATAAAATAACAAAGGTTTTTCCATGATGTGCGTTGATATAAGGTGCAGAATGTCTCAATCCTTCAACTAACTCTGTTGTACGCTCTTTCATTTGACATCACCCTTAAAATGAATAGTTATTCATATTTTATGTATTTTTATTTATTTTTGGGTTGATCGCAAGGTATTTTTGTAAAATATTTAAGATAAAATTTTCTAAATGCCGGATAGTTAATATGAATATTTAAGATGAATTATTAAGTCAGTTTATTTTATAATCAGATCGTTTTTAATAACTAGAACTAATGAAGAAAACAAAAATGAAAAAGGCATTAATTGCGTTAACAACTTTTGCATGTTTCCCAAGTTTTGTTTATGCTGAAACAAAATAGAAAACTTTATATAAAAATTTGATTTTAATGAAAATATTAAAGAATACTTTAATAAAATCAATACTCCACCTGAACGTTTTTTATGAAAAAACACACTGATTTTTCACAGCATTGGAATGTTGCTATTTATTGCTTTTGAATGTGCTTATAACAAAAATCAAACTAAAAAGTAGTCAATGCCGCAAAATGAAATTACAACATACTTGGTATGTGGTTTTCATTTTGCATCTTTACCTATTTATCGGTATAGTGGCAACCATATTATTGCTTGGTTACAAATTATAAATACAACGCCATGTCTATTTGTCAAAAAATTGTTGTTATTGCTTTTATTGGATTAATGAAGATTAATTTTTTATATGCTGATGATAATCAGCAGCTTCAATCTTTACGTCATGCAATTGAAGAACAAGAAAAGCGTTTAGCACAGCAAAAAAAAGAGCGTAATGAGCTTGTTAATAACCTCAAAGAACAAGAAACCGAAATTGCTAAACTTTTAACATCAATTGAAAGAAATGATTTATCACTCAGAAAGCTCGATCAAGAAATCAATAATTTAATTGAACAAATCGATGTATTAACGATAAAACAAAAACAACAACGAATGATATTATCAAAACAGCTAGAAAGCGCATTTAAATTAGGCAATACAACTGGGTTGGAGTTGATTTTTTCGGGTGAGAAAAGTGAACGTAATGACCGTATAATCACTTATTACGGTTACATTAACCAAGCACGTCAACAACAAATTCACGATCTTCAAGATACACAAACCCAATTAAACGAAAAAAGAGTTGAGTTACAAAAAAAGCAAGCTTTGCATAAAACATTACAAAGTAAACAGAAAGAGCAACAAGCAGGGCTTGAAAAAAACCGTCAAAATCGGCAAAACACGATAACTTCTCTTGAGTCATCCATGCAAGTAAATCAACAAAAATTAATTGATTTACGTCATAATGAAATTAAATTACAAGCGAAAATCGCCCAAGCGGAAAAAGAAAATCGGCGCATAGCAGAAGAAGAAGCAAAACAAGCAAAAAATATTGAAGAAAAGCAAAAGAATACGCGTTATAATCCGAATTCTGATGAGCGGTCATTAATGGCGCGTGTAAGTGGTATTGGTAAACCTCAGCACCAGTTTAGTTGGCCTGTGAATGGTCGTGTTGTACATAGGTTTGGGGAGTCACTCCAAGGTGAATTACGCTGGAAAGGAATAGTGATTAATGCCAAAGATGGCACGCAAGTTAAAGCCATTGCTGATGGTCGAGTTATATTGGCAAGTTGGTTACAGGGCTATGGCTTTGTTGTTGCGCTTGAGCATGGTAAAGGTGATATGAGTTTATATGGCTATAATCAACGCATGTTGGTTGCGGTGGGGGACAAGATTCAAAGTGGGCAACCTATTGCATTAGTTGGTTCAAGTGGTGGGCAAAATACGCCTGCTTTATATTTTGAGATCCGTCGTGATGGTAAGGCACTTGACCCGAGTGGGTGGTTAAAATAGTGCGTTATTTTATTATTATTCTTATTATAAGCCTATGGGCGTTAAATACTCACAGTGTTTGGGCTGCAAAACTTGCTATCGTCATTGATGATTTTGGATATCGTCAACATAATGAAGAGCAAGTAATTTCATTGTCGCCTAATATTAATGTTGCGGTTTTACCCAATTCGCCCCATGCTAGGCGTATTGCAAATAGGGCTCATGATCATGGTAATGATGTGATAATTCACTTACCTATGGCACCACTAGGTAAACAGCCTCTAGAGAAAGACACGCTATTTCCCTCTATGAGCGACGTTGAAGTAAATCGCATTGTAACCAATGCGATTGAGCAGGTGCCGCATGCGATTGGTGTTAATAATCATATGGGTAGTTTGATGACATCAAATCTTACTGGTATGGCACATGTTATGAAAGCATTGAGCCATTATTCAATGTTTTTCTTGGATAGTAAAACAATCGGTAAAACTCAAATAAAAAAAGCTGCCAGCTATTATAATATCCCAGTGTTAACGCGAGATGTATTTTTAGATGATGAGCAAAAAGAAAGTGCTATTAGCCAGCAATTTGATTTGGCCGTTAAGCTGGCACGAAAAAATGGTATAGCCATTGCTATTGGTCACCCTCATCCGCAAACGATTAATGTATTAAGAACAAAGCTTGCTAATTTACCTGAAGATATTGAATTGACCAAACTGAGTCATTTGATTACGACAATACCAACATCAGCGAAGCATAAAACTACGCTGAAAGACATTTTTGAAAAATGTAAAAAACAAATTGAAGAATTATCAAATTATAAAACTTTAGACGAATAATGATTACCTTTTTTCTAAAGTTCGATGCCGAATTTGCACTTGCTTGTTTTGGGCTTTAAAAAATGCGGCTAATTGTTCCACAATAAAGACAGAGCGATGTTGACCTCCAGTGCAGCCAATTGCAATGGTTAAGTAACTGCGGTTATTCTTTTCTAACAAAGGTAGCCATTGATTTAAGTAATTGGCAGTTTGATAGATAAAATTAGATACTTCGTCGTGTTTTAATAAATATTCTTTTACAGGCTCATCTAATCCTGTTAGTGGCCGCAAGCTGACATCCCAATGCGGGTTGGGTAAAAACCTAACATCAAACACAAAATCGGCATCAACCGGTAAACCATGTTTAAACCCAAATGATTCAAAAATTATGGTTAATTCGCGTTCTTTTTTACCCAAAATACGTGATCTTAATATGCCAGATAGTTCATGAACTGAAAGGTTATCGGTGTTTATAACTAGGCTTGCATGCGATTTTAAAGGTTCTAGATATTTTTCTTCAAGATCGATTGCTTCTTCAAGAGAATATTGTTGATTGGTTAATGGGTGAATTCGCCTTGTTTCACTATAGCGCCGAATTAATGTATTGCGACTACAATCAAAGAAAATAATTTCGGGTGTGACTGTTTGAGGTAAGCGTTGAAAAATATCGCTATTAAAATCAAAATTCTCAGGTAAGTTTCGAATATCAATACTAATAGCAACAGGGGTATTATTGTCTTTTAATGAGTTGGCTAATTGCGGTAATAAAACAACGGGGATATTATCAACACAATAAAATCCCATATCTTCTAGCGCTCGCAGAGCGATTGATTTGCCAGAACCCGAGCGACCACTTACTATCAATAGAATCACAATATTAACTCCAATATCATTGATGGTTTAATTATATACTGTTTATTTCTTTATATACAATTTCGAATATAAATAATAGTGTTAACAATTAATATTCAGTTTTAATTTTAGTGATCAATTGTTTAAGTGCTTGACCTCGATGTGATATTTGGCTTTTCTGTTCTTTAGTTAGCTGCGCTGCGCTGCAGCCTAATTCTGGCACATAAAAAAGTGGGTCATAACCAAACCCCCCTTCGCCTTGTTCTTCATTTAAGATTAAACCATGCCATTTGCCTAAACAGATGATAGGAGTTGGGTCGTTTTCGTGTCGCATAAAAACCAGCGCACAATAAAAGTAAGCGGTGCGTCTTTCTTTTGGCGTGTTTTGTAATGCCTTAAGTAATTTTTTATTGTTGCTTTTATCATCACTATGTTCACCCGCATAACGAGCAGAATAGATGCCAGGTTGTCCACCTAGCGCATCGACCGCTAAGCCAGAGTCATCAGCAATGGCTGGGAGTCCTGTTAATTTGGCGGTATGCCTTGCTTTTAAAATTGCATTTTCAATAAAGGTTAAACCGGTTTCCTCGACATCGGGCACATTAAATTGGCTTTGCGCAATAATATCAAAACCTGCATCGGCGAGTAATTTTTGCAATTCATTGACTTTGCCTTGATTATTTGTTGCTAAAACAATTTTTTGCATTTTATTTCCTTTATATCAATTGGTTATAATTTATTAGTACGAGCAGATTTTATATAATTGGCGCTAATGTTATATCCCTATTTTAAAAATCCGGTTCACAGCTAAACGTCATACTTTCGCCTGTTTTGGGGTGATTAATTGTGAGTAATTGCGCATGTAATAGCAGTCTTTTAGACATGGCAAATGCTTCGGGATGCGCATAAAATTTATCACCTAAAATCGGGTGACCAATGGCTTGCATATGAACACGTAATTGATGCGATCGCCCTGTAAAAGGCAATAATTTTACTCGTGTTGTATTATCTGGATTGCGTGAAATCACCTGATATTCAGTTAGCGCATGTTTGCCATTTTCTAAATCGACCATTTGCCTTGGGCGATTGGGCCAATCACAAATTAAAGGTAATTCGACACAACCTGTGTCATTTTGAATATGCCCATGTACAACAGCAATATAGATTTTTTTAGGGATCCTTTCTCGAAACTGTTTTTTTATTTCTCGATCAGCCAGTTTAGACAGTGCGGCAACCATAATGCCACTGGTTGCCATATCTAACCGATGAACGGATTCGACGTAGCTATATTTTTGCTGTAATCGATGAATAATACTATCAATAAATTGGGGTTTATTGCCTGAAACTGACAAAATACCAGGTTGTTTGTTTACAACCACAATATGGTCGTCTTGATACAAAATAGATAGCCAAGGTTCAATAGGCGGGTGATATTCCAAAAGCATTTATGTGTGACAATTTGTAAAATAAAATTGCCACACATTCTAACAAACTCAACAAAAAGTGCCAGTGTTATAAATAACGTTACTTATTACTCCAGATTGAACCTTTAGGCGATGGGAAGATCTGTGAGATTAACACGCCTAAACCAACAATAAGATAGCAGGCAAAAATAATAATCATCCATTGTGACATTTCGATGGTTAAAAATGACCAAATTTTATCGGCACAAGAACCATAAGCTTTAAACATGCTAGGAAACCAAGAATCTAAGGGCAACCAAACGGGAAATTGCGCATTAATTGTGCAAGTGTCGCTTAAGTTAGGTTCGAACTGTAAATGGGCATGGAATGCTGCTAAAGTAAAGCCTTGATAGGCGCTAAAAAGCCAAATTAAAAGCCCCATTAACCGAACCACAATATTAGAAGGTGCAATAAATCCAATAATACTCGCCAGCATGATACCGAAAATAGCACAACGTTGATAAATACAGAGAGTACAAGGAGCAAGCCCTAAACTATGTTGAAAATAAAGTGCGGTTATTTCAAAAGTAAGAGTAGAAAAGAACAATAAGAACCAAGCAAATCGACCTTTTGAGTATTGATTAAGCAACGATAACATACTATTTTATTCTCCCATATTCCGTTATAATCTTTTCTTTAATTATATCGAATATAATCTATCTTATTTTTTAATTACGATAGTGTAGTTTATTTTTGAATAATGTAAACGACTTTATCTATAGATGGCGGGTTAATCATTTCTTATGGACTCAACTGTTCCACAATCAAAATTACAAGTCTCATTTGTTACTATTTCAGAGGAAAATGCGACGCAGCGAATTGATAACTTTTTAATCACCTATTTAAAAGGTGTGCCAAAAAGTATGATTTATCGTATTTTAAGGAAAGGTGAAGTTCGTGTTAACAAAAAACGGATCAAACCTGAATATAAATTGAATATTGGTGATGAAGTCCGAATTCCTCCTGTTCGCATGACAGAAAAATCTATGCCCGAAATTTCGACTAAGCTTAATAAAGTTGCTGACTTAGAAAAAGCAATTATCTATGAAGACGAGGTAATGCTGGCGATCAATAAACCATCAGGTATTGCCGTTCATGGTGGTAGTGGCTTAAGTTTTGGCGTAATTGAAGGCTTGCGCGCCTTAAGACCAGAAGCGAAGTTTTTGGAGTTGGTTCATCGCATCGACCGTGAAACATCGGGTGTGTTGTTGATTGCTAAAAAGCGCTCTGCATTAAAAGCGCTACACGAACAATTACGACTTAAACAAATGCAGAAAAATTATTTGGCACTTGTTAAGGGGAATTGGTCTTCTGACTGTAAAGTGATACAAGCACCATTGCTTAAAAATGTATTAAAAAGTGGTGAGCGAGTGGTGAAAGTTGATAAAGAAGGTAAACCATCTGAAACGCGTTTTAAAGTTGAAGAACGTTTTAATTTTGCCACGTTAATTAAAGCAAGCCCTGTTACTGGGCGTACCCATCAAATCCGTATACATACGCAATATGCTAATCATCCAATTGCTTTTGATGATCGCTATGGTGATAGGCAATTTGATGCATTATTGGCTGATACAAAGCTTAATCGATTATTTTTACATGCCGCCAGTGTTAAATTTATTCATCCTAAAAGTTTACAAGAGATGCAATTACATGCGCCAATGGATGCTACTTTACAGGCTTGTTTAACCTATCTTAGAAAAGATAAATATCAGCAAAAAGAATTTTAAAATAAAAAAGGTAGTGAGTACGAATGAAAGATATTAATTTATATTTAATTAGACATGGTCAAACGCAGTGGAATATTAAAGATCAGATGCAAGGGTCACAAAATTCACCGTTAACCGAACAAGGTATTTTAGGTGCTAAAGTCACGGGGCAACATTTAAAAAATGTTCCTTTTATGCAAGCATACTCAAGTCCCCAACAACGCGCAATGGAAACCCGCGATTATATTGTGAACGAAAATAATCTTG
The DNA here is from genome assembly GCF_057063565.1 of Gilliamella sp. X-57. NCBI lineage: Bacteria > Pseudomonadati > Pseudomonadota > Gammaproteobacteria > Orbales > Orbaceae > Gilliamella > Gilliamella sp. X-57. The sequence goes on from NZ_JBXSQI010000007.1 coordinate 85,280, forward strand.
CTATTCCTACTTATGAGCTTGCTCATCTACGCGAAATGGATTTTGGCATTTGGGAAGGTAAACATGTACCAACTTTAAAACAAGAAGTGCCCGAATTTAACGTTTATTTAACTGATCCCGCTAATTTTGATGCCGCTGTCAATCAAGGCGAAAATTACCTTGATATACTCGCGCGTATGAAGCAGGGGCTAAACACTATTGTACAAAACGCACCCCAAGATACCGGTAATATTTTGGTTGTATCGCACGGTACAGTATTACGCATATTACTTTGTGTTTTAAATGGTGGCGATTGGCGTTTACATCGTGATGAGGCTTATTTTCCACGGATGTTAAATACCAGCATTAGTGTAGTTAACTATAAACAAAGTAATGATCAGGATGAAGGTATATTTACTGTGAAATTTTTCAATAATGTGGATCATTTAGCTGAAAAATAAAGGCGTTATCTTCTCGACTAGTGGTTATTTCAATGATTAGTCGAGAAGTTATCGTTACAGTCAATTATCGCTTATAAGCTGCATAACGTTTTTGTAGCTGTTTTAATTGATTGATTCTGGCATCAATTTTGGAAATCATTGTTTGATTACCTTTGGTTTGAGTTTTAGCATTTTGTAGTAATTGAATGGCTTGCTGAAATTGACCTTCTAGTGCAATTGCTTCGGCTTGCGCACTCATTTCTTGAGCCCTTGAATGTAACCCGCCATAAGCTTTAATGAGTAACTCCCAGCCATTGGTATCATCATTGTGGTCAAACGTATAGCGGTGTAACAAGCTTACAGCTTGTTGATAGTTTGCATTTTTTATATATGCATTAGCTAAATTCAACTGCAATGCAGAGCTATCCGGTGCTTTTTTTAACGCTGCTTGTAGGCGGGTTATTGCGGTACTACTATTGTTGAGCGCCAAATCAATATCAGTCATTAAATCAATATACCAAATATTATTCGGGTCACTGTCTAATAATGGTTGCAGTTGTTGTTTTGCTTTTTGATTATTTCCACTTAGGTTGTCAGTTAAAGCATTACCATAAATAATGGCTATTTTACTTTGTTCATTATTTAGTTTTTTGTAATCCTCAATTAATCGTTTTGCGGTATTTTTATTTTTAGCCATCAATATTGCTAACCGAGCTTTTACTAAATAATAGCTTAACGATGGCGATACGTTCTTTTTACTATATTGCATTGAGCGATTGCGGATATCAGTTAATCGGCTATTAGGTAATGGGTGAGTAAGTAGTATTTCAGGCGCTTTACTACTAAAACGGCTTTGATCGGCGAGTTTTTGTAAAAATTCAGATGAAGCATAAGGATCAAATCCAGCTTTAGCAAGCGTTCTTAAACCAACACGATCGGCTTCTTGTTCATTACTTTGCGTAAAGCTAATCATACTTTGAGCCGAGCCTGCCATGGTGCTGGTCATTGCCGCCATACCAGCTTCGGGATTGGCTAATGTTAGTAATAAAGACCCTAATGTTGCCCCCCAAACATAAGGACTATTACGGTTTTGGTTTTCCATTGCTCTGGCCAAATGACGTTGGGTGACATGCCCAATTTCGTGAGCCATAACAGAGGCCAATTGGCTTTCATTATCGGTATCTAATATGAGCTTAGAATGAATGACAACATTTCCACCAAAAAAAGCGAATGCATTAAGTACATCACTTTTCATAATATAGAAATGAAAAGGCGTTTTTACTGATTCTGATTTAGCAACTAATTTATTACCTAAATCATTAATATATTGGTTTAAAACTGGGTCGTTTATGATAGGAGAGCCTGCTCGTAGCATTCGCATATAATAATCGCCCATTTCCATTTCTTGGCCGATACTTAATGTTGTAGCTGCTGCGGTGCCAATATCTGGCAGATTGATATTATCCGCATATACGATAGATGTGTTTTGTAATAACAACGAGGTAGAGAGTGCAAATGCAATGGCTTTTTTTAACATTCTTTCAACCAATTGAGATAAGATTTTTGTTGATCTATTTTAGCCGAAAAAAAGAACTATATCACTTTGAATTTATCATTAGGATGCTTAGTTTGTTTGAGGTGATAAGCATAAAAAGTGACTATTTTTATGATTGAAATGACAAAAACTCAACAACCGTATCAGTACGGCCGTTGAGCTTTGATGTTAATAATCGAGTTTTATTATGCTTTATGGTGGCGATTTTTAATGAATTCAATAATATTATCAACGTTTACCATTTCTTTATCGCCACCAGCACGATGTTTGTATTCAACTTCGCCATTTTCAAGATTGCGCTCACCAATGACAATCGTATGAGGAATACCAATAAGTTCAGCATCAGCAAACATCACCCCTGGTCGCTCTTTACGGTCGTCAAAGAGTACCTCAATGCCAGCAGCTTGTAGATCAGCGTAAAGTTTTTCAGCTGTTGCTTGGACTTTTTCTGATTTGTGCATATTCATTGGAATAATCACGACACTAAACGGCGCAATAGCTTCTGGCCAAACAATACCACGTTCATCATGGCATTGTTCAATAGCCGCTGCTACAATTCGACTAACGCCAATCCCATAACACCCCATGATCATGACATGATTTTGCCCATCCTCACCTTGCACTGTGGCTTTCATTGCTTGTGAGTATTTTGTACCAAGTTGGAAGATATGCCCAACTTCAATCCCTCGTTTGATTTGTAATGTCCCTTTGCCATCAGGGCTAATATCACCCTCAACCACATTGCGAATATCTTCAATGCGAGGTAAAGCAGCGTCACGTTCCCAATTGATATTAAAATAGTGTTTATGATCGATATTGGCACCAGCACTAAAATCGCTCATCACGGCCACGTCACGGTCAATAATAATTGGCATATTTAAGTTAATTGGACCTAATGATCCCGGTCCTGCATTAACTAACGCGCGAATTTCTTCTTCGGTTGCAAATTCTAACGGTGAGGCAACGATATCAATTTTTTCGGCTTTTATTTCATTTAAAGTATGATCGCCTCGAACTAATAAAGCGACTAATTGGTGACCGCTTTCTTTGGTGGCTTTCACCATTAGGGTTTTCACGGTTTTTTCAATCGGCAAATTGAACTGTTCGACTAATTCGTCAATGGTTTTGGCATTTGGGGTATCGACCAGTTCCATGGCTTTAGTTGGCTCTGCACGTTTTTGCATTGGTGCTTGTGCTTGTGCCATTTCGATATTAGCTGCATAGTCCGATTCCGTTGAAAACACGATGTCGTCTTCACCGCTGTCAGCTAATACTTGGAACTCATGTGACCAGTTACCACCAATCGATCCTGTGTCAGCGCGCACTGCTCTAAAGTTTAAACCTGCACGCGTAAACACAGCGCTATAGGCTTTATACATATCATCATAAGTTTCTTGCAATGATTCTTGTGAGGTATGGAAAGAATAGGCATCTTTCATAATAAATTCACGCGAACGCATCACACCAAAGCGAGGGCGCACTTCATCACGAAATTTAGTTTGAATTTGATAGACATTAAGTGGTAATTGTTTGTACGAACTTACTTCATTACGGAGTAAGTCAGTAATTACTTCTTCATGGGTTGGGCCCAACACAAAATCACGATCACCACGGTCTTTAATCCGTAATAGTTCTGGGCCATATTGTTCCCAACGCCCACTTTCTTGCCAAATATCAGCAGGTTGTACGACCGGCATTAATACTTCTATTGCTCCTGCTTTGTTCATCTCTTCACGAACAATATTTTCTACTTTTTTAAGGACTCGGTAACCAGTGGGAAGCCAAGTATATAAACCCGCAGCCACTTTACGGATCATGCCTGCACGTAACATTAATTGATGGCTAATGACTTCTGCATCAGCGGGGGTTTCTTTTAACGTTGAAAGAAGATATTTACTGGTTCGCATAAATTTATCCCGAAAATAATTTATTTATAAATATAATAAAAATGTGAGCTAGTTTAGCAGCACCCAGCGCAACACTAAAGTAATTTTATCGCTATTTTAAATATAAAACTAACGGTAAAACCTTAAGACAACATTAAGTAAACGTTTTTTAGGTTATTGGTCGACTGTAAATTATTTTGCGATATAGATGCTAATACTTTTGTCTATGAATTCTTAGTTACTGTGATTTAACCGACAATGCAATTTGCGGTAAAACCGTAGATTGTTTTATTTATTATGAATCAAAATTGATACTTTATTTGTTTTTAATTTGTTTGGTATCAAATTGAATATTATTTATTGTGTTGATTATATTTAATTTTTTATTGATAGTGTGATTGGGATCACTTTGTAATAGTCGTTAATTTGATATTATATCTACAGCATATTTGATTAAGGAGTAGTATAAAATGAGTAAGTCAATGACTAACAAAGCTGTAATAGATTCAAAGAATGGAGCAGTATTACCCAAATGGCAAAAAAGTGATACATTATGGATGCTTAGTCTTTATGGTACTGCGATTGGCGCTGGAGTACTTTTTCTACCAATTAATGCGGGGGTAGGCGGATTAATTCCATTATTGGTTATGCTGATTCTTGCTTTTCCAATGACATTTTTTGCGCACCAAGCTTTGTGTCGATTTGTATTATCAGGCAAAAGTCGTGAAGGTGATATCACCGTTGTGGTTGAAGAGGCTTTTGGGCGAACAGCAGGAAACTGGATAACAGTGCTTTATTTTTTTGCAATTTACCCAATATTATTAGTCTATAGTGTTGGCATTACCAACACGGTAGATAGCTTTATGGTTCATCAATTGGGAATGGAATCACCACCGCGAGCTTTACTTTCATTTGTTTTAGTTGCATTTTTAATGTCAATTGTGCATTTTGGTGAAGAACTTATTGTTAAAGTTATGTCAATATTAGTTTTTCCATTTATTGCTGTTTTAATGATTTTAGCTTTATTTTTAATTCCGCAATGGAATGGTGAAATTTTTGCTAATTTATCTCTTGGCGGTAATGGCAGTGATGGTGAACAAAGTATTTTAATGACACTTTGGCTAGTGATTCCTGTTATGGTTTTTGCGTTTAATCACTCGCCTATTATTTCATCTTTAGCAGTAGCTAAACGTAAAGAATATGGTGAAACTTATGCTGCTCCAAAATGTACTAAAATTATTGCAGCAAGTAATATAATGATGGTTGTAACGGTTATGTTTTTTGTTTTTAGCTGTGCATTTTGTTTAACGCCAGCAGAGCTTTTAGAAGCGAAAGCGCAGAATATTTCAACGTTATCTTATTTGGCTAATCGATTTAACTCACCTGTTATTGAATATATTGGTCCTCCAATTGCGTTTATTGCTATGGCAAAATCATTTTTAGGTCATTATCTAGGTGGTAAAGAAGGTTTTAATGGTATTGTCAATAAATTCTTGCGTAGCCGCAATAAAACCATTTCAGAAAAGAAACTTGATAAACTTGCTATTGTATTTATGTTTGTAACAGCATGGGGTGTTGCCACATTGAATCCCAGTATTTTAGGTCTTATTGAATCACTTGGTGGTCCAATTTTAGCGGTATTATTGTTCTTAATGCCAATGTATGCAATTCATAAATTACCCGTATTAGCAAAATATCGAGGAAAGCCAAGTAATGTGTTTATTGTTGTTATGGGGCTAGTTGCGATTTCAGCTGCTATCTATAATTTATTATAAAATTGATTAAATGGGTAATAACCACCTATTTATGCAATAAATAAAACCCGTCGATATTTATCGATGGGTAAAAAGTCTATTGGTAAACCTGACTAACTGTAAAATAAACATTAATTACTAATGAATATTAAAAACTTATTTTCATAATCTTTAAAAGTGATGTTTAGCTATCACTATGACAATTAATGCGATGTGTTGATAAGATTATTTTTATTTAACTAGTAAAAAGAATTTATAAAGTTATAACTAGGCCAGCAGTATTAATTTATTTTTGGCATCAAAAAGGAAAAAATATGAGTTCAGTATTTGAAATATTTAAAATTGGTATTGGTCCTTCAAGTTCGCATACAGTAGGGCCAATGAGAGCAGGGAAGGCATTTGTTGATCAACTAATTGATAATGATATGATGTCATCAGTAACCAAAATTGTAGCTGATGTTTATGGTTCTTTGTCATTAACAGGTAAAGGCCATCAAACAGATATTGCTATTATCATGGGGTTAGCGGGTGAAAAACCTGATACTGTTAATATTGATAATATTCCTATTTTTATCGAAAAATTAAGCCAAACTCACCGTTTACCGATTTATCATAATCGTTACGAAATCGACTTTCCTTTGGATAGTTGTATGGTGTTTCATTCCAAATTTTTGCCATTACATGAAAACGGCATGACGTTGACTGCCTATAATGGTGATACATTACTCTTTCAAAAAACGTATTATTCCGTGGGTGGTGGTCAAATTGTTGAAGAGGAGCAATTTGGTTTGCAAAAACAAGATTCCACAAAACTGCCTTATCCATTTTCTTCCGCTGCACAGCTATTAAAACATTGTGAAGATAATTCATTGTCAATTTCTAGTATTATGATGAAAAATGAGTTGCAATTACATACCTATGAAGAAATTGAAGATTATTTTTCTCGCGTTGGGCAAACTATTTTAGAATGTATCAAACGTGGAATGAATACTGAGGGATTATTACCAGGACCGCTTAAAGTTCCTCGTCGTGCGTTTTCGTTATATCGTCAATTATCTACTACCAAAGATAAAATTATCAGTGATCCCATGGTGATTATTGATTGGGTAAATATGTTTGCGCTTGCCGTTAGTGAAGAAAATGCAGCAGGTGGTCGAGTTGTTACTGCACCAACAAATGGGGCATGTGGAATTATACCTGCTGTGCTGGCTTATTATGATAAATTTATTAATCCGGTTACGCCTGATATTTATATTCGATTTTTTCTAACTTGTGGTGCAATAGGTCAACTTTATCAAATCAATGCGTCTATTTCTGGTGCAGAGGTTGGGTGTCAAGGCGAAGTTGGCGTTGCGTGCTCAATGGCTGCTGCAGGGCTTGCTGAGCTTTTAGGTGGTAATCCTGAGCAAGTTTGCATGGCCGCAGAAATTGCAATGGAACATAACTTAGGATTGACCTGCGATCCAGTTGCTGGTCAAGTGCAGGTGCCTTGTATTGAGCGTAATGCTATTGCTGCCGTCAAATCAATCAATGCAACGAGAATGGCTTTAAGACGAATTACTGCGGCAAAAGTATCTTTGGATAAAGTGATTAAAACCATGTATGAAACAGGAAAAGATATGAATGCAAAATATCGAGAAACATCACGTGGTGGGCTTGCAATTACGGTTCATTGTAATTAGTAGCGTGAAAATTGTATTGAATTCGCCGATTTTATGATCGGCGAAAGCTTAACTTATATTTAGTGCTTCCAGCACATAGTATTAACCTTAGAACGCAAGAAATCATTCTCTGTTAGCATATCTATTTGCTCTACTTTTACTGTGCGTTGTTTTCTTTTTCGTTTGGGCTGCTCTGCTGAGGTAATATGGATAATTTCGTTGTAAGCTAGTAAATTATTAAGCTGATCAAGTTCATCTAATCCACGAAGAACAGAAATCAAAGTTTGTAATGTAATCGATTCACCTTGTTCAATACGTTTTATTGTTGCAATACCAATTTCGGATTTTTGAGCCAATTCTTGCTGAGATAAGTTTTTTTCAATTCTTGCCATTTTTATTCTGCGGCATATCATAGCAATCATATCAGTCGTTTCATTCATGAAATATCCTTTTTATATGATATTCCACGTGATGTGGCATATCATATATTGCTATCAAATCGTTATTTGATTAATGGTAATTTTTCTTGATTTTTGATTTGTTGCTTTTCTAGTTTCTCTAAAATCTTTTTATGAATACCACTAAAACCACCATTACTCATAATTAAAATTGCATCTGTAGGACGGGCTGATTTGGTGATCATTTCAACCAGTAAATCAATATCGCCAGTCCAGTAAGCTGGTTGAATACAAGCATCAACCACATCAGCAACTAGCCAAGGAAGATGTTCAGGTTGGAAGATGAAAATTTCGTCAGCACGTCCAAGCGATGGAGCTAGCTCATCTTTAGACACTCCTAATTTCATTGTGTTTGAACGAGGCTCAAGCACGGCTAAAATACGGCGATTAGCACCGATTTTACTGCGTAATGCTTCTAATGTTGCTAAGATTGCCGTTGGATGATGCGCAAAATCATCATAGATTTCGATATTATTCATTTCACCGTAGAGTTCTAAACGCCTTTTTGCATTTACGAACGTACCTAATGCCAAACAAGCATCAGCAGGTTCAATGCCTACATTATGAGCGGCAGCAATTGCCATTAGTGCATTATGCATATTATGTTCGCCGACTAATGAATATTTTACTTCGCCCACTTTTTTATTGTTATAGAAAACAGCAAAATGGCTTGCGTCGTTATTGATACGTTGTGCTAACCAGCCTGTTTCTGATTCAGTAAATACTTGTTCGCTCCAGCAGCCTTTAGCCAATACCTGTTTTAAATTCACATCTTCTTGAGGTGCAATAATCAGCCCTTTGCTAGGTACTAAACGAACTAGATGGTGAAATTGTTTTTGAATTGAGCTTAGATCATCAAAAATATCTGCATGATCAAATTCTAAATTGTTCATGATAAGTGTTTTAGGGCAGTAATGCATGAATTTTGAACGTTTATCAAAGAAAGAACAATCATACTCATCCGCTTCAATAACAAAATAGTTACCTTCACCTAACCTTGCTGATACATCAAAATTACCAGGTACACCACCAATAACAAAACCTTGTTTATAATTTTGTTTTTCTAAAATCCAATTGACCATACCGGCTGTTGTGGTTTTGCCATGAGTTCCCGCAACCGCAATGACCCAGCGATCGCGTAACACATTATCATGTAGCCATTGCGGTGCTGAAATATAAGGAATATTGTTATCCAAAATATATTCAACGCAAGGATTGCCTCGCGATAGGGCATTGCCAATAATAACTAAATCAGGCGTAGATGTCAGTTGCAATGGATCATATCCGTCAATGATATCAATGTGTTCTTTTTGTAAAAGTGTACTCATTGGTGGGTAAACATTTTTATCTGAACCTGTTACTTGATGACCTAGAGAACGCGCTATTAATGCAATCCCTGCCATAAATGTGCCACAAATTCCAAGAATATGAATATGCATTTTGAATCCTTAACGTTGTATAAATTTTATCTCAATGATGTTGCGTAACCATTGTCTATTTGACCAGTAATCAGAGTAAATTTAGTGCAATTTTGTCATTATAATCGATTCTACTTGCTTATGCGATAGGCCATAGATGTTTAATCATTAGTTGCGGAGCTTGGTTGCCACGAAACTCATCTACATCTAAATGATAAACGACTTGTACATTTTTTATTGATTGATCAGGCCATTGCTGTCGATTTACATTAAAAAATATGCCCTCAATAAGTGGACCACCATTTTTGGGTTCTAAGACTAATTTAAGGTGTTTATCTGCAAATAAGAGTTGTTGATGAATAATAAATTCACCATCAAAAATGGGGGTACCAAACCCTTCGCCCCATGGACCTGATTCTTTTAACTGTTTGGCGATTGCATAAGTAAAATCTTGCTTATCTATTTCACCATCAGTTTCGATGATTTGTTCTAGCACATCGGGGTGTAATCGAGTGTTTACAAGTGCTTCAAAACAGCTTCTAAAACGTTCTAAATCTTCTTCGCGAATGGTTAATCCAACGGCCATCGCGTGGCCACCAAAGCTCACTATTAAATCGGGATGTTGCTGATTTAATTCATCAATAAAATCACGCAAATGAATGCCCGGAATTGAGCGTCCAGAGCCTTTTAAAAAACCATCTTGAGTTGAGGCGAACGATATAACGGGGCGATAATATTTATCTTTTAAACGTGCGGATAATATCCCAATAATGCCTTGATGCCACTCAGGATGATAAAACACGAGCAAGCTAGGTATAGAAGCGTTTTGTTTTTCAATTTCTTGAATAAATGACAAAGCTTCTTTATGCATTGTTTGTTCAATGAGCTTTCGATCGTTATTGAGATTATTAAGATCTGTTGCTTTGCTAATAGCAGATTCATAATCATCACAAAGTAATAATTGAACACCTAATGTCATATTGTCCATTCTACCGGCTGCGTTTAATCGTGGGGCAATATAAAATGCTAAATCGGTTGAAGTTATCGAAGTAGGCTCTTTTTTGGATATCTGTAATAAGGCCTTGATTCCTTCACTACAATAACCAGATCGAATCCTATTTACACCTTGGTGAACCAAAATGCGATTATTATGATCAAGTTTAACGACATCAGCAATAGTACCTAAAGCAACTAAATCTAATAAATTTGCCAGATTATATTCGGTCAAATTATTATTAGCGAACCAATTCTCTTGTCGTAATTTTGCGCGTAAAGCCAGCATAAAGTAAAAGGCGACACCAACTCCAGCTAAATGCTTAGAGGGAAAAACACAATCAGGTAAATTAGGATTGATGATGGCATCGGCATTAGGTAATTGTGCTGGGCATAAATGGTGATCAGTAATAATAACAGACAAGCCTGATTGCTTTGCAAAGTCAACGCCTTCATTGGCAGAAATGCCGTTGTCAACAGTAATAATAAGCTGTGCACGTTGTAAAATAGCTTTTTTAACAACCGAAACGCTTAACCCATATCCATCATCAAAACGATCAGGAATAATGTAATCAACAAAAAGACAACCCATATTTTTAAGTGCCTTGACGGTTAAGGCCGTGCTTGTCGCACCATCAGTATCAAAATCGCCAACAACCATAATGCGCTCATTATTTTTCATGGCTAAAAAAAGTATTTCGACTGCTTTTTCAATACCCTCTAATTTATCGTAATTACATAGATTGCGTGTGGTATAGTCGAGCTCATGCATACTAGTAACGCCACGCAAGGCATAAATTCGCTGTAGCAATAACGGGATATCATGAGTAAATTCTGGATAGACTTCAGGTAATTTGCGATGTCTTAATCTATTTTTTTTCATATTTAATATGCTAGCACATTTGTGCTAACATGTATTTTCATCTTATATTTAAATTTCAACAGTAATCACTGACCAACTGTTATTTAGTTGCTTTTTTATCTAAAATTTCAATTAATTTATCTGCTGGCACATAACCTGAAACAAGTTGCCCATCAGGTAATACAATTGCTGGTGTACCGCTAATACCTAACTTTTTACCAACGTTAAATTGTTGTGTTACATAAGGTATCATACTACTAGCAGGTGAGATAGGCTTATCTTTGTATGCATTGTCAAATGCTGCTTTACGATCAGTCACACTCCAAATAGATTGCATGTTTTTACCCACATCACTGTCAGCACCCGCACGAGGGAACGCAAAATAGTGCACAGAAATACCTGCATCTAAATATTTATCGATATTTTCATGGAGTAGTTTACAGTAGTGGCAAGTATAATCAGTAAAGACTGAAATGATGTACTTTTCATTTTTTGCCTTATACACAATGGCATCTTTTTCAATTGGTTTTATTAGCTGAAGATTACTGCTATTAGCTATATTTTCAGGTTCATCACCTTGAATATCATAAATAGGGCCTTTGGTTAAATATTTGCCATCTTGTGTAACATAATAAATACCATCTGGAGTACTAACGTTTTTAAATCCCTGAACTGGGCTATCAGTAATTTTTAACTCTTTTTTTTCGTAACCCAATTTATTTAAAGATTTTATAATATCAGTATTACTTGCTAATACCGAAGTTGAAATTAAAGCTAAACCTAAACATAAAACTAATTTTTTCATTCAATTATCCTTATTTTTTCGAACACTATGCTCGAGGATGATGTTTACTGTGTAACTGTTTTAACCTTTCTGTTGCCACATGTGTATAAATTTGGGTAGTTGATAAACTACTGTGTCCAAGTAACATTTGTACAACACGCAAATCAGCCCCATGATTAAGCAGATGCGTAGCAAAAGCATGTCGCAATACATGGGGTGAAAGTGCTTCAATATTAATACCAGTTAGTATGGCATAATATTTGATTCGATGCCAGAATGTCTGTCGAGTCATTTTTTTACCTAATCGGCTTGGAAAAAGAACATCAACAGGCCCTGTTTTTAGAAGATCATTTCTAGCATATTTAAAATAATATTCAAGCCAGTAAATCGCTTCTTCTCCAAGTGGCACTAAACGTTCTTTATTACCTTTACCAATTACTCTTACCACCCCTTGGCGTAAGCTAACATCACTAATTTCTAAATTCACTAGCTCAGAGACGCGTAAGCCTGTGGCATAAAGCACTTCTAACATGGCTTTATCCCGAAGTTCAATCGGATCTTCTATATTAGGTGATTCAAGTAGCGCATCGACTTGTGATTCGGTTAAATCTTTAGGCAATTTTTTAGGAAGCTTGGGCGATGATAACACCGCAGAAGGATCATCAGTGCGATAATTTTCTTGATATAAATACTGAAAAAAACGTTTAGTTGCGCTAAGCAAACGCGCTGAACTACTTGCTTTATACCCGTCTTTGACGCGTTGCATTAAAAAGTCTTGTAAGTTAAGCGTTTGGGCAGTTAGGAAAGTGACATTTTGTTGTTGTAAAGATTGACTTAATGCCAACAAATCAAGTTTATAAGAAGCAATGGTATTTTCAGCTAAGTTCCTTTCTAGCCATAATGAATCTAAAAATCGTTCTATTAACATTTTATTTTGGGCGGGTGTGTCTTGACTAGACATCAATAATTATCTCTACCTCACAGTTATTTGTTTCATTATATACTAACTGTCAATAAGTTGTAGTTTAAGCTAAATTGCTATTTTTAGTATCATTGTTACCATTAAAAATAATTTGTATCAACTCACCACTTACTATTCTAGTTGCAATAAGCTTTTCAACAGTTGTTACATACCTGTTTAACTAACAGAACTGATTAATATTAAACAATATTTATTTAACCATTTTTTAAAAAAGATTAAATTTCACACTAAAATAACGTATAGCTTTTTAACTAAACTGCTTGTTATTTGCATTCAGTGATAAAAGGATAAGATATAAATACTATATAGGAAAACATTGAGTTATTTACATTTTATGACTATCGCGTTTCCGTTACTCTACCAATTAATCTTTAAATTTATTATGGTTATAACATAGTTAGCAATAAAACAGAGTTTTTCTTTATTAAAAAGCCAGAATTTTTTGTAAAAAATATTCAGGAGTCTATACCGTTTCAGCGTGTAACTATTTTAAATGCAATCATTTAATAAATTATTTTTGATAAAGAATAAGATTGCTTAAATCCCTTATTTAACAAAGGGATTAAGCCGCTATCAGTTACTGGTTTAAGTAACTGAACTTATTGATATTAAACAATATTTATTTAACCATTTTTTAAAAAAAAGGTTAAATTTCACACTAAAATAATGTATACTTTTTAGCTAAACCGCCTGTTATTTAAACTTAATAATTAAAATATCAGTGTTAAATAAAAAAATAACTAAAAATAACACCGATTAATTTTTATAAACTGGATATAAGGGGGGAGGAAAACATGTCAAACGAACTTAATCGTCTTTTGGGTCAGCTCGGTGACGGGTTTGGCGATTTAATGGCGGGATTGAGTGGGGTTAGCCATAATCGCTATACCTTAACCGTTGACGGGCTGGGCGCGCCGATGTCGGTTTTGCATGTCGACGGTGATGAGTCGTTAAACCAGCCTTGGCGTTATGTTATCTCCTTTACTAGTACTGACAAAACCTTATCGCCTGATTCCTTTCTTAATCAAAAATCGACTTTCTCCTTTAATCCCGTTA